>DAIOUP010000111.1:0-6518 GCA_036759465.1 Bacteroidales bacterium | reverse complement strand
GCATATCTCTTGAAGGCAGCGTGGGCTAATAGATATTAATCAAATAATTGAATGTCAAACGATAAAATTTCAGACAATGCTTCTCAACATAAAAAACCTGCATGTGGCCATTGATGGAAAAGAAATCATCAAAGGGCTGAACCTCGGTATCAATTACGGCGAAGTGCATGCCATCATGGGCCCCAATGGCACAGGAAAAAGCACGCTGGCAGCAGCCATTACCGGACGCGAAGGCTATGAAGTCACCGAAGGCGAAATCTGGTACAAGGGCGAAAACATCTTGGAGATGGAGCCCGACGAACGCGCCAACAAAGGCATCTTCCTTAGCTTCCAGTATCCCGTGGAAATTCCAGGAGTTAGCATGACCAATTTTATGCGCACCGCCGTCAACGCCAAACGTGAATACAACGGACAAGCGCCCATCAGCGCAGCCGATTTCCTGAAGCTGATGGAAGAAAAGAAAAAGCTTGTCGATATGCATGCCAAACTCACCAACCGCTCGGTGAACGAAGGCTTTTCGGGCGGCGAGAAAAAACGCAACGAAATTTTCCAGATGGCCATGCTCGAGCCTACGCTGGCCATTCTTGACGAAACCGATTCGGGCCTCGACATCGACGCCCTTAAAATTGTGGCCCGCGGCGTGAATCAGCTGCGCTCGGACAAAAACGCCTTCCTCATTATTACCCACTACCAGCGCCTGCTCGAATACATCGTGCCCGACTTTGTGCATGTGCTCTACGATGGACGCATTGTAAAATCGGGTGGCAAAAACCTGGCCCTCGAACTGGAAGAAAAAGGCTACGAATGGCTCAAGGAATATAGCCTGGCCTGAAATGCTTAATCGACAATCCTATGGCAAACATCGTTGAACAACATACCCTGCCCCTCGACGAGCTGCTCATACAGCAGTTTCGCGAGCAGCGCCATCTCGTCACGGAGCACGACCTGCCCGCAATTACGGCCCTTCGCGACAAATATTTTACCGATTTTGAGCAAAACGGTTTTCCACACAATGAACTCGAGAAATGGCGCTTTTCGCGCATTACCGACCTTCTCGACGAAACTTTCGAACACAGCCTTCAGCCTGAAGATGTGAAAAATAAAAACCTCAGCGAGATGTTTCGCTGCGAGGTGCATAACTTTAATACAGAGATCATTTCGGTGCTCAACGGCTGGTATTACGATACCAACGGAGGCTATCACGTGAGCGAAGAGGGCGTCATCGTTTCCGGCCTTCGTATCGCCATGAAACAGTTTCCCGACCTGGTGGAAAAGCACTTTGGTACCATCGCCCACAGTGAGCACAATACTTTTGTGAGCATCAACACTGCACTGGTTCAGGACGGTGTTTTCATTTATGTGCCCGACAACGTGCAGGTGCCCAGGACCTTGCAAATACTCAAACTCATCGACCGCACAGGTCCGCATTTTGTGCAAAACCGCAACCTTATCATCATTGGTCGCAACAGCCACCTGAGCCTGATGCATTGCGACGACTCAATAAATCACCACACCAGCCTCATCAATACCGTTACCGAAGTACTGGTTCAGGAGAATGCCAGCCTCGAAATTTACAAGTTGCAGAACCTCAACGACAATTCGGGTCTGGTAAACAGCACCTTCATCCGCCAGCTGGCCGACAGTAACGTTAAAACCGTGGCCCTCACCTTCAATGGCGGATATATCCGCAACAATGTGCAGAGCTTCCTCGACGGGCGTGGTGCACATGCCGACATCATGGGACTCTATCTGATGGATAAAGAGCAGCATGTTGACAACCAGGTGCGTGTCATGCACAACCAGCCCCACTGCACAAGCAACGAGCTCTTTAAGGGCATACTAGACGACGAGGCCACGGCGGTGTTCAACGGCTATATTTATGTGGCCCGCGATGCGCAAAAAACCAATGCCTACCAAAACAACCGCAACATTCTGCTCAAGCCTACGGCGGTGGTAGATACCATGCCTTTTCTTGAAATTTACGCCGACGATGTAAAATGCTCGCACGGCGCCACCATCGGACAGCTCGACGAAGATGCCATGTTCTACCTGCGATCGCGCGGCATCAGCAAGGCTAATGCACGTTTGCTGCTCATGTATGCCTTTGCCGCCGACATCGTCAATGCCATTGACATTGAGCCGCTTCGTAAACGTATAGACGATATGGTGAAAAAACGCCTCCGAGGCGAGCTCTCGGTGTGCGAAAAGTGTGTGCTTCACTGCAGTACACCCGAAAAAGAATACCATTTCGACATCGACTACAGCAAAATCTGAAGCCGATGAGCACCCTCCCCGATGTTGATGCCCTAAGGCTGTCGTTTCCGGCACTTGCACAAACAGTGTATGGCAAGCCCCTGATCTACCTCGACAACGGAGCTACTACACAGAAGCCCTTGTCGGTGATCAACAGGCTCAAGCAATACTACGAAGCCGAGAACGCCAATATTCACCGCGGGGTGCATTACCTGAGCCAGCTTTCGACCGAAGCCTTCGAGAACGCCAGAACTACTGTTGCCGCCCATATCAATGCAAGGCATAAGCACGAGATTATTTTCACCCGCGGCACCACCGAAGCCATCAACCTGATTGCCCATTCCTTTTCGAAACACCTCAATAAAAATGCCCCTAAGGTGCTCATCACTGCCATGGAACACCACAGCAACCTGGTGCCCTGGCAGCAATGGGTTTTGCAAAAAGGAGGCAGGCTTTTGGTGGCGGAGCTCAAGCCCGATGGCAGCCTCAACATGGAGCACTTCGAAGCCTTGCTTGAGGAGCAGCCTGATATTGTAGCCATCACACACGTATCCAATGTTTTAGGCACGGTCAATCCAGTAAAGGTAATCACAAGCCTCGCTCATGCGCGCGGAATACCCGTTCTGGTGGACGGTGCCCAGGCCATTGCCCATATGCCCGTTGATATTCAGGATATTGGCTGCGACTTCTACGTTTTTTCGGGACACAAAGCCTACGGCCCCATGGGCGTTGGGGTATTATACGGCACTGAGGCCTGGCTCGATCGTTTGCCGCCTTATCAGTTTGGCGGCGAAATGGTGGACCGGGTAAGTTTTGATACAACCACTTTCAACGAGCTTCCTTTCAAATTCGAAGCCGGCACACCCAACGTTGGTGCCGTGCTTGCTCTGGAAACGGCCCTCAACTTCATCCGCAAAACCGGCTACGAAGCCATTGCCGCCCACGAGCATAACCTTACCAGCTATGGACATCAGCTGCTCAGCCGGGTGGAGGACATTGAGTTTTATGGCACCGCTCCCGGAAAGGAAGCTGTGATCTCATTCAACATCAAGGGAATACATCCATATGACCTCGGCACCCTACTCGATAAGATGGGCATTGCGGTGCGCACAGGGCATCATTGCGCGCAGCCTCTGATGGATCTTTTTGGCATTCCTGGAACGGTGCGTGCCTCCATGGCTGTTTACAACACGCTCAACGAGATGGAACGCCTGGCCGAAGCCGTAAACAAAGCGGCCATGATGCTCAGATAAGGTAAATTTCCTCGTCAACCTGCCCCTTGTCCTTTGATAGGAACAATCACTCCTGCGCCTGGAGTAAAAATGAATGGTAATTTTGCAACAAATTCGTAAATCATGAGTGCAGAACAGGCACAGCAGCAAATCATTGAAGAGTTTTTGGCCTACGAGGACTGGCTCGACAAATACAACCTGCTTATTGAGATGGGAAAAGACATCCCGGTTATTGACCCGCGCCATAAAACCAACAACCACCTCATCAATGGTTGTCAGAGCCGCGTTTGGCTACATGCCGAGCTGCGCGACGATGGGAAGGTGTATTTTTCAGCCGATAGCGATGCCGTTATTACCAAAGGAATGGTAAGCCTGCTTATCCGCGTGCTTTCGGGCCGCACCCCCGACGAAATATTAAATACCAATCTGCACTTCATCGATACCATCGGCCTCACCGAACATCTTTCGCCCACACGATCGAACGGTCTTGTTTCGATGATCAAACAGATGAAACTCTACGCACAGGTTTTTCAACTCAAAGCCAAAAACTAAACAACAATGACTCCCGAACAAAAACGCGAAATGGAAGAAAACGTGGTCACCGTGCTGCGCACCGTGTTCGACCCCGAAATACCCGTGAATATTTACGATCTTGGTCTTGTTTACGAAATCAGCGTCAGCGACGAGGCCGATGTAAAAGTGCTGATGACACTCACTTCTCCCAATTGTCCGGTGGCCGAAACCATGCCCGGTGACGTTAAAATGCGCGTGGAAATGGTGAAAGACGTGCGCAGCTGCGAGGTTGAGCTCACTTTTGAACCACCCTGGGACCAAAGCATGCTGTCGGACGAGGCCAAGCTGGAATTAGGGTTTCTTTAACAGCATAGTGTAAGTAGTGCTAATATAGTTTTGCCTTCGCACTCAAGCAACGATATGCATCCAACAAGATGTAAGTAGGATTTAATCCGTTTTTTACACTAAAAGAATTAATAGCACGAGCTTGTTTTGGTCGCTCTATTTCTTCTTCTTTAATCTCAAATCAATACCAAGATAATTCGCTGTCTTTGATATTGAATCTTTTATCTGCCTGCAGTTTTCTTTCGTATCGGATTGATCATCATGGGTATTTGCAAATCCGAAAACTTCTTGCAATTGTTCGAGGGGCAGTAGTGCGCAGCTCGTACAGAAAAAGCTCTTTGAGCGGCCATCATCAAAGTACTGCAACAACTAATTCAGAATGTCAATTCAGACGCTTTGGTTATCAATGAAGAATTGCATTCTATTTGCTATGATTGCCTCAAGATGGGTAAAGACTATTTTATGTGCCACAAATGAATCGAAACTTACTTTTTCTGAATCAAAACGTTTGCAGGGATAGTCTTTGCAATCGGAACAAACTTCGAGACCTTTTCTGATGACACAGCACGTCAGGAATCCGCATGAAGTAGTCCTATCTTGAAAATCAGATCCGCCTCATCCGGGACAAGCAGAATCTCAATGTGTGTGAAATCTTGGACACAGACCACAATCAATGCCACAGCAACCAATTGTCTCGTAATTTTTCAGTGTATCTGCCATTGCTATCGTGTTTAAAGCCTTGGAATAGCTATTACAACACCCTTTATACTTTCCTCTGCAAGATTTTGTCTCTTTAAGAGGATATGCCTGCCAAAACTCCTACAAACTTTTGCTGAGAATTTTTTCTATAATAGGTGCAGGACCCTTATTTGCCCATCGTTGGCTGTAGTTTACCGCGATAGCCATATTGTAGTCCGGAAACCAGGCCACCTGTGTTCCCCAAAATCCTGTGTGGGTATATGCCTCGATACCGCCTATCTCGGTCTTCCAGATTCCATATCTATAGTCTAAGGCATCCGGCGATTTTCCGCTAAATGGTTGAAGCATGGTGTCGAGTGTCGATGTGTACTCAAAAACCCTGTTATTGAATAACATAGTATGAAACATAGCCAGATCGGCAGTTGTGGAAAGGTGTCCGCCTCCGCCAAAATAGTCGAGAGAGGGGTGAAAATTGTAGGTGTCTATCTTGTTGTGGTACTGGTGCATCCGCTGGCCAGAAAAATCACCGTCCGGGCTTTCGATATGGGTATTGGCGATGCCCAGTTGTTTAAGCCGCAGCAAATGGTCGATGGCCTCGCCCATGGGTTGCCCGGTCAGGTTTTCGATAATTTCCCCCAGCAGGATATATCCGCTGTCGGAATAACTGAAACGTGCACCCGGCTTATCCAGCGGTTTGCTCAGACGCACAAGCTCCTCCAGCTGTTCAGTACGGGTCCACACATGGCGTTCCTGCATGTAATCCGGTGTATATCGGTCCGAATGGGTGTGGTCGGCCATGCCCGATGTATGGTTGAGTAGCTGACGGATGGTGATACTGTCGGGATTGTAGCCTCCATTACGCAGTATTTCACTGTGTAACGAACTGATGTAAAGCGCTATAGGGTCGTCGAGACGAAGTTTGTCCTGCTCCAATAGCCGCAAAATGGCGGCGGCTACAAAGGTTTTGGTAACGCTGGCAATTCGGAAAGTATTTGAGGGGCTGAGCAGCACCTTTGTGATTGTATCGGCATAGCCGGCAGCGCCTGCCCAAATCAGATTTTGGTCCGGACCGGCAATAGCAGCAATAATTCCTGGCAAATCGGGAGATAATTCGTCATTGAGCAATTGCTGAAGCTCAGTTTGCTTATGGTTGCTGTTGCATGACAGACTAATAACGTACAGGACAACTAGTGCGGCACTGATTGGAAGAGAAAATAATTTGCCTGTAAACAACCTGGTTTTCATTGCTATTTGGTTTAGGAAGGAATAAGGAATATTGTGAAATGCTTTTTTGGCTCACCCAAAGAGCTTCCCGATTAGTTCGTTCACATCGCCGACGGTTACAACGCGGATGTTTTCGTGTTTTGACGGGCCCCGCTGATTGAACCTGGAGATATAGATTTCTTCAAATCCCAGCCGCGCAGCTTCGCTGATGCGGGCATCCACACGGTTCACGGCGCGCACCTCGCCCGACAG
>DAIOUP010000110.1:0-6527 GCA_036759465.1 Bacteroidales bacterium | reverse complement strand
GTTAGGATAGAGGCTATATCCAGGCAGGCCAACCGAACGGTACATCATGATCAGCGGGTCAACGCTGGTTAGGGTGTTCGAACCGTTAACATCAGCAACTTTCTTGGCAAATGCAGTTTGGTTCATAACCGTAACAGGAGCAATCCACGGGAAGTTTTCAACGATCGGATTATCGGCGATCATGTAGCTGGCGATGAGAGCGTCAGCAGCCGATACACCACCCCAGTTGTTCCAGCCCCAGCTATTGGCAAGGGTTGCATCATCTTCCCAAACACGGAGTGTATAGTTAACACCAGGTACAATACCAACGAATTCGTAGTATCCAGTAAAGCTGCCGTTTGTGGTCAACGAAACGGGGCCACCTACGAGGGTTGAACCATCATAGAGAGCAACCTTAACATTGGCGCTGAACGGCAGTCCGGATTCGAACTGGTTGAAGTAACGTACCTGACCCATGATCTTGTTGTTCACTGCAGTGAAGTTTGCAGTCAGTGTAACGTTGTTTGCAGGCATATTGAAGGTCTGGCTTGCGTTGCCGGGGGTGCCGAGGGTGATGCCGCTGGCTGTCCACCCAGTGAACTGGAATCCGGGGTTAGCCGTTGCAGTTACGGTTACGCTTTGACCTACAGTATAGCTAGGATTGATGGCACTGAAAGTACCGCCGTTCGAAGGCGATGCAACAAGTGTTACAGTGTAAGGAATAGCATTGAAACTGGCCTGCAGAGTAACGTTATTTGCAGGCATTGTGAAGTTCAGTG
Organism: Bacteroidales bacterium; assembly: GCA_036759465.1. GTDB lineage: Bacteria > Bacteroidota > Bacteroidia > Bacteroidales > F082 > JALNZU01. Next base: position 5,769 of record DAIOUP010000110.1, on the reverse strand, counting down.
TGGCAGACGAGGCCTGACCGGGGGTCAGCGTTACGCCAGTAGCAGTCCAACCAGCAAAAGTATAACCAGCCGAAGGAGTTGCTGTAACGGTTACAGCATCACCAATAGTTGCCGTCTGGCTTGCAGGAGCAACGTTACCACCTGTACCTGCAGTTGCAGTAACAGTATAGTTAATCTTGGTGAAGGTAGCGTTCAGTGTAACGTTATTGGCAGGCATTGTAAAGTTGAGTGTTGTCGGGTGCGGGAGCGGAGGCAGGGTAATTCCTGTTCCGGTCCATCCGGCAAATTGCCATCCGGTATTAGCTGTAGCAACAACTTCAACTGCCTGTCCTACGTTCTTGATCTGCGAAGCAGGAGCAACAGTACCACCAGTACCTGCAGTAGCAGCTACAGTATAGTCGATCGGAACGTAAACAGCAGTAAAGTTGGCGTTAGCGCAGTTAATGTTATGGTTGAAGCTCAGCTGAGTGATGAACAGGTTACCATCTGTCCAGTGCTGGAACTGATAGCCTGGGTTCGGAGTAGTGCTGATAACAACGGTCTGGTTGTTAACATAAGGTCCCGCAGGACTTACAGAAACGGTACCGGCTGCAGGCAGATTGATGCTGGCGCTTACACCGTAATTTTTGGTTACAGGTGCAAACTTGGCATAGATATTATAGGTAGTAGCAGGAGGTGTAAGTGCAAACGGAATGAAGTTAAAGTTGGCATCCGTTACAGGGTTGTTTCCTGCATCAAGCAGAGGAGTAGTCAGACCTGGATTGGTAAACCATCCCTGGAAGACAAATTCCTGATCGCAAGTCGATGGATTGGTAATAGCCGAAATCGGAATTGGGTTGTCATTGACAGTAAACGTATAAGGTGTTGTTGGCATTACTGTACCCCATGCAGGATTGTTGGTGTTCACGTTGAGCGTGTAATCAATCGGGATATAGTTGGCAACAGCGGTCTGCGACATTGTCATATTTACCCAGTTATCAGGCTCAACATTAGGCGACCAGTTGCTGAAGGTATAACCAGGCTTAGTAACAGTTTGTGTTACATTAACCTGTACACCTGCTGCATAAGTTCCGGCTCCAGTTACGGTGCCAAATCCTGCAGGATTAGCAACAGTATTAAGGGTATAGATAGGATATTCTGGCAGAGCGATCTCAACGAAGATTGCATATACAAACATCGGAGGATTGCCGGGAACTGCAGGAATGGTGTAGGTGAAAGTAGGCTGATCGCTTACCTGAACACCACGAAGGATAAGATCCGGACCTGGGTCTTGAATCTGGCCAACCATCCAGTTTACAAAACGGAAGCCTGGGTTAGGCGTAGCGCTAAGCAGAACAGTCTGACCGGCGGTAAAGGTACCGGTAGCAGGTGTACGGGCTACAGTTCCACCGTAGTTAACAATGCTGTAATTAGAATAAGGACGCAGATATGTACGGCTGACGGGAGTAAGCGTGTACTGTGTCTGTACAAAATTAGCTGTGAGCGTTACAGGGCCAGCAGGCATTGTAAAGGTCATTGGGTTAGCTACCTGCTGAGCAGGAGTAAGGCTAATACCGGTAGCTGTCCAGTTAACAAATGTCCAACCAGGAGCAGCATTAGCCTGAATGGTCATCGGACCAGGCAGGTAATTTCCAGTGGTAACGGTGGTTGTACCGGCACTACCAGGTGTAACATTAACTGTGAGCGGATAAGTAGTAGGCGGAGGCAATGTGCTTACCCACCTTGCTATGAGTTCAACAGGGCCTTGCAGCGAAGGAACAGTATAAACAGCGTTGGTCGAAACAACAGTACCAGTACCGTTACCAAGGCCGTCGCCAAGTTCCCAATAGTCAAATGCCCAGTTGGCAGCAGCAGTGGCGCGGAAGGTTACCGAGGAATTCCTCTGGAAGAAACCTTCTCCCTTGCGGCCAGGTCCAACATTGGTGAATACGAAGCCAAGACCACCCTGATATCCCGTTCCGGATACGAAAGCTGGTGTGCTTGTATTAGTATGACCCTGAGAGAGGTTGAGTGTGCGTGAAATTACAGTGTATTCTTTCAGATCGAATACCATCTTGAGATCAACACCGTTGCAACCAACTACGTAAGTCCATTCGCGACGGTCCTGGAAAGTTCCATTGAGTTGAACCTGTCCGGGGTTAGTTCCAATTGGGATAGCATTGCCGCTGGCATCTTCCCATTTCCATGGAAAATGATCGGGCTCGCTGTAGGTTGTGATATATAACGAAGTGCCCCATGTAAAAGTAGATCCGTTGAGGTTATTGATAAGCTGCTCACCTAAACCGTTAACAACGATATTGGTTCGGGCCGGATCGCTGAACACAACAACTGTACCTCTGGGAGTTAACTTAGCTACTGCACTGATCTGAACGTTATCCTTCAGCTTGTAAACAGCCTTGATGCGCATATTGGCATTAACCGGGAAGAAAGCGGTAGGATTGGTGGTGCTGTAGTCAACCCACGATCCACCGGCATTCGGGTTCCAAACCTGCCATTTATCAAATACATAGCGGCAGTCGGCACCAAGAGCCTCAAGGCGAACACTGGTGTTGAAGTCGTACTGTTCCCACTTGTAGCTAAGAGTCTGGAACGCATCGGTACCAAAGGCCAGCGTAGGAGCCGAACCAAATTCCTTGGTTACCTGAACAATACCTGTGAAGGCATTCTGAGGATCAGTTGCGGCATACAAGGTAGGTTCGAACTTAGCAAAAATTGCCTGAATGTTCCAGCTGGTATTGTGTACGAGTGGTCCAACAAGCTGGAAGCTGAGTGTACCAACGTTACTAATAAAGTTCGGGTAACCAATTGCTGTATGGTCAGGAACGTTTTGAACGATGGTTGCAGCTACTGACGGAGGCAGAGCGGCGGTATTCCAGCCAACAAAGTAATAACCAGCGGCAGGGGTAGCCGTCATGTTAACTGTAGTGCCATGGTTAATGTTGCTGGCAGCACCGGTAACAGTACCCCATGCTGTATTAGGAGTAACTGTAGCAGTGATGTTGTACTTGTTGATCTCAAAGTTAGCCCTGTAGCCAATCTGCTGTGTGCAAGTTGTGGGCTTCAGGTTATTGGCATTGAATATCCAGCTCTTAGGAGCCCAGTTAACACCAAGAACAGGCGAACCGGGGGGTGTAGCAGCAAGGTTTGACCATGTTGAACCGCCATTGGTAGTGCGGCTCCAGTTAACCCAGTGCCAGCCTTCGCCATCGATAGCGACAATAGGATAGGTGAGGGTAACGTCAGCGGTGTAGGCTGTGTTTTTGGTAATGGTATAAGTTGGTCCAGGGCCAACGTTTACGTTGTCAACGGCATTAAAGCTGGCCTTGTTTGGCAGCGGAATAGCCGGGAAAACAGGAGTTTGTGGCCATGGAGCTACATCTACGATGAGCGGATAGGTGGCCACTGTTTGCCAGTTCCAGCCATTGACGCCTTGCGTATGAGCGTAGTTGACAGCGCCGTTAAGCAGGTTGAAACCTGTTACCTTATCGGTGAAACCGTAGTTCACGTCAAGACCAACATTGTTTACAATTCTGTAATAGGTATTAAACTTGAGCGGACCGGGAGAAATACCATCTGGTTTATAAGTAAATGTAAACTCCGTTGGGTTACCAAGTACATTGACATCAACACTCCAGTTGGCAGTTGGAACCGGATTCCAGGTAATACCGTCGGTCGATTCCTCCATGGTGAATTTGTGCTTCGGATTGTCGGTAATCTGGTTACCGTTGAGGTACTGAACGGGGTTTACAAAGGTCAACTTGATCTGATCACAAACGCCTTTACCGCTTCCATAAGGGGTTACAGTCGGGAGCGTAGCTGTGAGCAGCGACATTGTATTGAATACAACAGCGCGGTCGGGGTCAGCCTGGAGGGCAGCGTGAGGAACAGAAATAGTAGCATCGAAACCGCTGGGGCCTTTATCAAGTGAATAAACCACCTGACCACCGCCATTGGCTGCAGTACGATAAATATTGAGGAAACGGATACGATACTGCGTGCTGTATAACAGGGTGCTTGCGGGAACAATGTTAATCTTGTTTCCAACGCGGTTGGCCGAGAAAGCAACCGGATCCCATGCGAGTGATACAGTGTTCCATACTTCCAATTTTACAAAGTCACCAAGACCAGTCATCGGGAGCGGGTCGCCATTGATATCAACAACGGTTGTATTGAACTCGATCCATAGAGGCTCGGTGATCGATACATTATTAACGGGAGCAACCGGACGAGGACCTACGATACCATAGGAGGGATTGAACATGGCGTAAACGCCGGCGGTGATAGTTCCGGTTGTGGTGAAGGGCTGAGTGAGGGAGTAGTTCGGGTTGCTAACGGTTACACCATTTACCCAAACGGTCTTGCCTGTACCCACAAAAGGATCGGCAAAGGTTGCAGAGCCACCAGACACATTAACTGCTGCTGCACCTGTGCCGGGAGGAACAATACCTGTGATAGCACCAAGTGAAGTTATAGTGGCATTAGTATTTTCATCATAAGGCTTTGACTGAATGAGAACTGCATTAAGGAAGATTTCCTTGGGAGTGATGTTAGCTGAGAGCGCAGGACCGGAAACAGTATAATTGCCGGCATCAGCACCGCTGAGTGTGTAAGTAACAGTAACGGGTTTAGCTACGCCTGCATTAACGTTGTTGAAGTTTGCAGCGCTTACAGCAAAATTAACGACATCGCCGCCGATTACACCAACCAACGAAGCGCCAGTGAGATCAACAGTAGCTGTTGTAGTATTGTCAAATACTTTATTGTTTGCAACAGCACCGGCAACGGTGAGTGCGGCAGGAGTAATATTTCCTGTTGTCAGAACGGGAGTTTGAAGTTGATAAACAGCAGCATCTGCACCAGTGAGTGCAAGACCTGTGACAGTAATTGTTTTGCCAGTGCCAACGTTCTTGTTATCGAATGAAGCAACAGCGAGTGTATTATCGAGTGAGACAAGTGGATAAGCAGCATCAACGCCTACAAGCGATCCCCAGGAACCGATGGTGGCGGCTGTATTGCCGTTGTATACCTTGTTGTTACCAGTTACACCTGTAAGCGTAAGCACCTTTACAAAGCTTGCTGTGATGGTTGTGTTGGCAGACAACACAAATGTAACTGGATTGGCCGTGGCGTTGGGTGTAAAGGTAGCGCCTGACCATCCGGCAAAAGTCCATCCGGCAGCTGGTGTGGCTGTCAGGCTGATAACGGTGTTTGTACCGAAACTACCTACCAGGGAGTTGGCAACAGGGCCTTGCACCAGGTAAGCGGGAGGTACGTTAACCGTCACCTGACCGACACCGGTGATGGTGACGTTCAGCGTCTGGGTTTGAGCTTTAGCCTCGAAAGAACCCATCAGCATCCATGCGAAGAGGAATGCCAACAAAGTTCCGGAACGCAAAAGCCGGTTAAATTCGTACTTTGTCTTCATGTGATTCGAGATTTTGTGAATAAAAATTGATTTGGATTTTTTTTGGTTTCTTAATCTTTGATTTTCGAAAGCAAACAATGAAGGGGCACCCGCTGCGGGGTCGCGACTCCTCGAGTTCAAAGCTGGCTCATTCATAATTGGTCAGTTTTTTGATTTTTAGTGAAAATTGAATATATCCCAAAAGTGTTTTCAAATGATTCAGTTTTACGTGTCCCTTTATCTTTTGTTTCAATCAGCTTATTTGGATTCATTCTGCAAAACTACAAAATTCGCGGCACCTCTACAGTCCCCTAAAAAGAAACTCGCGACTCACCGTTCGCCTCCCCCCAGGGAGGGCACCGGTC
>DAIOUP010000109.1:3783-6555 GCA_036759465.1 Bacteroidales bacterium | reverse complement strand
GCCGTCAGACCTTGCTGACCAGCTCGGCCACCCTGCCGGTGTGCATCGAAGGCACCGGCCATTCGCAGCTGAGTTTTTACATCAACAGCACCCTGGTAAGGCAAACCACGGCCAACGGACTCAGCTATCAGCTATCCTACCAGCAGATGCCTGCAGGCAATAACTGGATCAAGGCTGTGGCCACAAACGGCAGCCTTGTGGTGCGTGACTCGGTGGAAGTGTACGTGCGAGGAGCCGTAAATGTGGCAGCTCTGCCTCCTGGTGTGAAAAAAGGCATCAACTACATCAGCAACAACACCGTTACGCTGGTTTTGCACGACCCAATTTCGCAAAAGCAATTCAGCTATGTGATCGGCGATTTCAACAACTGGACGGTGAGCGATGCCGGCTATATGAACCGTACGCCCGATGGAACACATTACTGGATTACCATCAGCGACCTTAACCCGGGCGAAGAGTATGGTTTTCAATACTTTTTGGATGGCACCCTTCGTCTGGCCGATCCCTACTCCGAACTCATCCTGGATCCTTGGAACGATCCATGGATCCCGGCCAGCAAATTTCCCAACCTAAAGCCTTATCCTACAGGTAAAACCGAAGGCATCGTCACGCTGATCCAACCCGGCCGTCCACCTTTCAACTGGCAGTTACCCAATTTCACCCCTCCGGCCGTCAACAACACACAGTCAGATCTGCTGATTTATGAGCTACTTGTGCGCGATTTCAACGACACTCGTTCCATTGCCGATGCCATTACGAAGCTCGATTACCTTAAATCAATCGGAGTGAATGCCATTCAGCTCATGCCTATCATGGAGTTTGATGGCAACAACAGCTGGGGCTATTCCACCAATTTCTTCTTTGCAACCGATAAATATTACGGTACCCGCGAAGCGTACAAACAATTTATTGATGCAGCACATCAGAAAGGAATGGCGGTGATCCTGGATGTGGTAATGAACCATGCTTTCGGTTTGAACCCATTTGTGCAAATGTACTTCGATCCAAATTTCGGAGGGTATGGAGCACCTGCGGCCAACAACCCCTGGCTCAATCAGCAATCCCCGCATCCATATAGTGTTGGTTACGACTTCAACCACGAAAGCCCACATACCCGCCAGTTTTTCAAGGATATGCTCCAATACTGGCTCACAGAGTTTAAGGTTGACGGTTTCAGGATTGACCTGTCTAAAGGACTGACACAAAATTATTCAGGTGGCGACATTGGCTCCTGGAATGCCTACGACCAAAGTCGGGTAAATATTATCATGGACTACTATGGGCACATCAAATGGGTGAAGCCCAATGCATACGTGATTCTGGAACATTTTGCCAACAACGATGAGGAAAGGGTTTTAGCCAATGCCGGCATGATGCTATGGAGCGCCATGCATTACAGTTATAAACAAGTGGCCATGGGCTGGGAAAACAACAGCAATGTGCAGTGGGCTTATCACGGAACCCGCGGCTGGAATTATCCCAACCTGATTGACTATATGGAAAGTCACGATGAAGAGCGCATGGTTTACGAAGCATTGGCCTACGGAAACCAGTCGCAATGGTACAACCTGCGCGACAGCCTCACAGCCATCCGCCATCAGGAGCAGGCCATCGTGCTATTCATGGGTATTCCCGGGCCGAAGATGCTTTGGCAATTCCAGGAAATGGGCTACGATTACAGCATCTGGTACGGAGGCGACCGCACAGCACCCAAGCCACCTCGCTGGGATTACCTTGACAACCCGGTGCGTGAACGTTTGGCTAGAGTAGTAAGGGGCATGGCCGACCTTCGCAAGAGCGATGCCTTCCGTTTCGGGAATTTTGCCCACGACCTCGGGGGATTAGGCAAACGTATGTGGATCACACATTCCAGCATGGATGTAGTGTTGTGCGTGAATATGGGCGTCATCGGTTTCGATATGATTCCCAACTTCACCAAGCCCGGAACCTGGTATGACTACTTTACCGGCGAAGCCATCAATGTGACCAACCCGGCCACCCATTCGTTATTCTTTGGCCCGGGCGACTACAGGGTATTTACCAGTGTTCCGAGGTCAAAGCCCTGGCATCAATTGACGGTGAATATTCGAGATGTAGTAACCAACCAACCCATTGCGAACGCCAGTGTGCAACTGGCCAATGCCGGCAGAAGAACCACGGGCACAAACGGTCAGGTTCAATTTCTGGCACTGCCCGGCATCAACGAACTTACAGCCTCGAAGTTTGGATATATTAATGGTTACCAGACAGTTAATATTTCGGCCAACACTGAAATCACGATATTACTGCAACCCGGCTGGGATCCTCAGAATAATTTTGCCAACCTGCAATGGCCCCCAACTGCAGATATCATCGAAGGACAATCGGTTGATGTTTATGCTCAGGTTCAGGTGCAAGGCATGACCCCCGGCAACACGGGCTATGAGGGCATGCAGGTATGGATTGGCTACAACAGCACGAATACCAACCCAAACACCTGGACCAACTGGATACCAGCCACTTACAATGGCATTAGCAGCTTCACTGGACGACCGGAATACACTGCTACCATCGGAAGTACCCTAAGCCCAGGAACCTATTTCTATGCCAGCCGTTTCCAGCTTCCCGATCAACCACACATTTATGGCGGATGGTCTTCAACCGGTGGCGGATTCTGGAACGGAACAACCAATGTTAGTGGTGTACTCAGTGTTAGCGCTCCACCACCTCCTGGCATTACCTTCGCCAACCTGCAATGGCCTTCCACTGCTTCAATTGTTGTTGGCGGCAGTG
>DAIOUP010000109.1:0-3683 GCA_036759465.1 Bacteroidales bacterium | reverse complement strand
GGACCAACTGGATCGCAGCCTCCTACAACGGAGTCTCAGGTTTCACGGGAAGACCGGAATACTCCGCCTCCATCGGCAGCAACCTGCCTGAAGGAAATTATAACTACGCCTCACGTTTCCAGATCGGTAGCGGCAGCTTCGTCTATGGCGGCTACTCGGCTTCCGGCGGTGGTTTCTGGGACGGAACTGCCAATGTATCAGGCCTGCTCACCGTGTCCTCCACAGGGCCTGTGCCTTCCATAGGCTGGGCCAACCTGCAGGGACCGGAATCGGGTGTGATTACTCCCGGACAGAACTTCAGCGTCTTTGGTCAGGTATGGATCGAAAATACCACCGGCTCGGGCAACCCTACTCCCGGACTGCAGGCATGGGTGGGCTATGCTTCCGAAAATACCAACCCCAACACCTGGACCAACTGGGTACCGGCCTCCTTCAACGGAGCTGTGGGCAACAACGACCGCTTTACCGCCGAAATCGGCTCGCTCATCAACAGCGTGGGTACTTACTACTACGCCACACGTTATCAATACCTCGATCAGGCCTTTGTCTATGGCGGCCTCAACGGACCATGGAACGCCAACGCCAGTCCGTCGGGTGTGCTCACCGTTACAACAACTCCGCCTACGCCTGAGATCACCTTCGCCAACCTGCAATGGCCTTCCACTGCTTCAATTGTTGTTGGCGGCAGTGTGACCGTCTATGCGCAGGTGCAGGCCACAGGCATCAATCTGGGTACTTCCGGTTATGAAGGGTTAAACGCATGGATTGGCTATGGTGCTCCTGGTACGGCGCCCAATACATGGACCAACTGGATCGCAGCCTCCTACAACGGAGTCTCAGGTTTCACGGGAAGACCAGAATACAAAGCTGAGCTTGGCCCTGGCATTTCGGGCGCCGGAACCTACCATTATGCAGCACGTTTTCAGCTGTTAGGCCAGCCATATGTGTTTGGCGGATATTCGGCCGAAGGAGGCGGTTATTGGAATGGCACCAGTAATGTCTCGGGTGTGCTCACTGTTACTTCCACGCCGCCTGAACCGGTGATCGGTTGGGCCAACCTGCAATGGCCAGGCTCGGCACAAATACAGCTGGGCGACCCGCTCATGGTTTACGCTCAGGCATGGATACAGAATACAACCGGAACAGGCGCCTCCACACCAGGCTTACAGGCATGGGTAGGCTTCAGTACTCAAAACACCGATCCAGCTACATGGACAAGCTGGGTGCCGGCCAGTTTCAACATAGCGGTGGGCAACAACGATGAGTTTGTGGCCAATCTGGCAGCATATCTTCCCGGTGCAGGCATCTATTATTATGCCTCGCGTTTCCGATACCTCTCACAACCTTATGTTTACGGAGGATTCTCTGCCGGTAACGGCGGATTTTGGGACGGCACCACCAACATCTCCGGTGTAGTTACCGTTACCGGACAGGCAACTAGCTATCCGGTGCTGTTCACTGCTACAGACCTCACAGGACTTTACCAGAACGTCAAGCTCAAAGGCAGCATGACCAACTGGCAGCCCGTGGCCATGCAGCGCAAGGGCAACATTTGGACCGTAACCCTACAGCTATTGCCAGGGGTGTTTGAATGGGGCGTGATGGAAGACAATGGAAGTCCGGAAGGCATCTGGCTGGTGGGTGGCCCCAACCTGGTTGTAGCGGTTGACATCAATGGCAACATCAGTGGAACCACCTCCTACACGATCACCTATGTAGGTATCGAAGAGAACAAACTGATTTCCAGCGTATTCCCAAATCCTAACCTCGGCCGTTTCACCCTCAATGTGCAACAACCCGCTAAAGTGAGGGAGCTGTGGATCACTGATCTGACCGGCGATGTCATACTACGCAAAAATCACATCGGCCGGAACGAAATTTTCGACCTCAGCCCCTTGCATTCAGGGATTTATCTCTTATATTTGCACACAGGTGAGGGTTTGCTTGTTCACAAAATCATCAAGCTGCGATGAAGACTGATAAGTTTACCCGGCAACTATCAGGCCAACCAAAAGCTATTGCCTTTTATTACATTATGAAGTGCTTTCACCTTATGCTCATTTTCTGGCTGGTTGCCTCGGGCAGCCTCCTTGCCCAGATATGGGAACCCGAAGGCCTCAATCTGCCCGGTCAGTGGAATGGCTGGCAAAATCCTCCATTAAACAACCTGGCACTGGCTAGCAGCACCCAGGTGCAAGGCGGGCGCGTGGTGAAGATCAATCAGGGCATTGTGCGCTGGCAGACCATTTTCAGCGTAGCAGCCAGCGGTGGCGACCTCGTAGGGGGAACGTATAACTGGCTGTTTACCAGCGGTCCTTCTGCCAGTCCATGGGCAAATAAATGGGCCGGTGTTACGGTACAGATGAACACCCTGCAGAATTACACCTTCAACAATGGCCCCGACAACAGCGTAACTCTCACCAACGGGAAGTGGTACACCGTGAACTGGGAAGACAAAGGCTATATGAACAGCCGCGCTATCTTTATGGAAACCAGCGCTCAGCCGGTGCAGCTCCTGGCGGTTTCGGTGCCATCGGGCATCGTAGCCGGACAGAGCGCATCAGTGGATGTGATGCTGAGTGCGGCACCCTCGGCCGGCGAACTCATCTACTTGCGCTACAGCAGCAACGCCTGGGCCAGCTCGGGTCTGGTGCCAGTGCAAACCAGCGGCAGCATGGGCACCGCCCTCATCCCGCCCCAGCCCGAAGGCAGCACGGTACGCTACTATATGTTCAGCACCACGGTAGCCAATCCCACCAACGACTTCGACCTTTACAGCATCAGGGTAAACAACAACAATGGGCTCAACTACAGCTATACCGTGGGCGGAATACCACAACCCGAAATCACCTTTGCCAACCTGCAATGGCCTCCGCAAGGCATCATCAACCCTGGCAATGCCTTTGTGGTGTATGGCCGCGTGTTTGCCGATGGGGTAACCAACCTGCCGGGGGCCGGACAAGGTCTTCAGGCTGAGCTGGGCGTCAGCAGCGCTAACAACAACCCATCGGGCTGGACCAACTGGCTGCCCATGAACTACCATCTGGATGTGGACGGACAGGACGAATACCTGCTCGACCTTGGCGCTTCATGGACCAACACCGGCACATGGCACTACGCCACGCGCTACCGCATTGGTAATCAGGCATGGGTATATGGAGGCTTCAGTGCAGCAGGCGGCGGCTTCTGGAATGGCACCACCAACACCTCGGGCCAACTTGTCATCACCAATAACCCCACCTCCTGGCCGGTTACCTTTACCCTCACCGACGGCACAGGTACCCTGAGCAATGTGAAGTTCAAAGGCAGTATGACCAACTGGGAAACCCTGCCCATGACCCAGAACGGCAGCCAGTGGACCATCACGCTCAACATCAGCCCCGGCAGCTACGAGTGGGGGGCCATCGAAGACAACGGCACGCAATACGGCATATGGCTCATCGAAGGGCCTAACCTGCAGCTAAGTGTGGATGTGAACGGGGTGATAAACGGAACAACAAGTTATACAAGTATGGTGGTGGGAATGCGCGACTATTTGAATAACGTAGGTTTCGAAACGATCCGGATTAGAGGCAGTTACATTAATTTAGTCACTGATTTGCCGGGTAAATTGATAATAAGCAGTATCGATGGCAAGGCTTTAATGAATTTGCAGATTAGACCTGGCAATCACCTTTATTATA
>DAIOUP010000108.1:0-6571 GCA_036759465.1 Bacteroidales bacterium | reverse complement strand
GATATAAGAAATCTTACAATTGGATAGGTTGAAAAAAAAGCCTGGCAAAAACAAAAAACCCCGCAAAGCTATTTGCAGGGCTTTGAAAACTTCTGCTTTAAATTGGTCAGGCTATGGCAATTTCGCGGTTGATGGCTACTTTGGCTTCTTCTTTCTTGGGCAGTGCAATGCGAAGAATACCGTCGTTGTAATCTGCGCGGATTTGATCGAGGTTGATGGTTTTTGGCAGACTGAAACTGCGCTCGAACGATCCGAACCAGAATTCGCGGCGGGTGTATCTTTCCTTCTTTTCTTCATGATTGTTGTTTACTTCTGCCGAAATAGTGAGCAGCTGATTGTCGAGCCTGATCCTGAAATCTTCCTTCTTAAGACCCGGAGCGGCCAGCTCAAGCACGAAGCCATCTTCTTTTTCTACAACATTAACGGCCGGACGCATAAGATAGTTTTCCGAAGGACGGAAAAAATTCCGGTCAAAATCTTCCATCATTTCGCTCAGAACGTTGATGGGGTGCTGGTTGAAACGGATGATGTTCATAATTAATCCTCCTATTTTTATTGTTGAATGAATATTTGTGATTTTCATCAGCAGGACATCAAATCGTGTTCCAGCCAGCATAATCGACCACAAAGACAGGGTTTTTCAGTCATATTGTCATCTTTCCTAAATAAACAAATGTCATTTTGTCGTCTTTTCATGATTTCTTTAAGGAATCTTAACACGAGAAGGCTGATTTTAGGGCTTTGATAATCACCTCTTCACGGCACATTACACTTATTTTTGTTAGCGAAACGACAGCAGATTTGGACAATCCTCACAACATTTTCCGACCCGGACGCATTCTCCTGCCCGTTTTGTTTGGCCTGGGGGCTACAGCCTGGTTGCTGTTTCGTAATCTTGACCGCGACACCCTTGGCTTTTTCGAATGGACCTGGGCGGCTGCCGCGGGGCTGCTGATGGCCTTCGCCATGATGGGCGTACGTGATGTGGCCTATATGTACAGGATCAGGGTGCTCACGGGCCGCAAGCTCAGTTGGCGACAGTCGTTTCAGGTGATTATGCTTTGGGAATTCAGCTCGGCGGTATCGCCTTCGGTTGTGGGCGGCACCGGTCCTGCCATCTGGTTCCTTTACAAGGAGGGCCTGAATACTGGCAAAAGTACCGCTGTTGTGCTTACCTCCATTTTCCTCGACGAAGTGTTTTTTGTGCTGATGGTGCCCCTACTGTATTTCTTTTTCGGGAGTATGGTGCTGCCCCCTGAGCTTTCGGAAGCGCTCTCCGGCAGCATTAAAATCGCACTTCTTCTCGGATATGCACTAATCCTGATTTACACACTTATCCTCACTTACACCCTATTCATAAATCCGTACTTCTTCAAGTGGCTGCTTTCCATCGTTTTCATGCTCCCTTTGCTCAGGCGATGGCGTATGCGGATGCGCAAAGTGGCCAACCAACTCATCATAACCTCCAACGAACTACGCGGTCAGAAATTTGGCTACTGGGCAAAGGCTTTCGTTGCCACTGCCTTATCGTGGACGGGCCGCTACTGGGTGACCAACTTCATCTTCATGGCATTCTTTTTCAGCCATTTAGGCCTAAAGGAACATTTCCTTATCTATGCCCGCCAGCTTACCATGTGGATCATCCTGCTGGTGAGCCCCACCCCAGGCGGAAGCGGAATTTCGGAAATTGTTTTCGGCGAGTTTCTTGCCGATCTGCTGCCCAACACAGCATGGGTGGTACCGCTGGCCGTGCTTTGGCGACTCATCAGTTATTATCCCTATCTGGTGATGGGCGCAGTGGTTCTGCCCAATTGGATAAACAGAGTTTTCCAGAAGCCTGTTTACAGAAAAATAGAATAGCATAGCAGGGAATTGAATAGCCTCAGGAATAGGAAAAGACAGAACCTGCAAATTCGAAAGTTTATGATTCGTCAATTGCCAGACAGGTACGGACATCCCCTTCTTATGGCCTGGAAAACAGCCCTTTAATCACCGATTCGAGTAAAGAGTTAAAAGTGAATAGCCTCAGAAAGGGCAGGATCGTCAAAGCGAATTAGAGCCTTCAATTGGGGCAAAACAATTCCTCAACTGGCTTGACCTTGTGAAGATTGATTAACCGCAATGAAAATACTGGCTTACGAGATTGAGGATTTTTTCCTCATCGTTGCCCAATGATTCTCTGAGGTTTTTATCGTCGAAAGCCTGCAGATGCTTTACTACATAGTTGAGAATGTTCTCGGGGAATACGCCATGCTGCATATAAACGGCTTTATCTCTAATGAGCGCTGTGGCAGAATCGACACATGAAGCAGGGAGCTTTTCGAGTTGAGCAGTGCGGCTGCGGTGTTCTTCGTGGAAGATATTGATATCCACATAAGTTTTTTCGGCAAACTCTAGCGCATCGGGCGAAGTGAGTCCGTGACGAGCGGCAACCGTAAGTCCGGCCTTCAGCAGATAAATATCCGCTGATCCATCGGGAGCACGAAATTCAACCGTTTGTTTTTCGTTGAAATCGGCGTTTAGAGGCATTTCGAGCGGGTTGGCGTCCGAAATCATATCGTGCTCGTTGGTCCAACCCAGCGGCACGCGCACCAGCACCGAACGGTTGCGATCGCCCCAGCAGATATTAGTAGGTGCTTCCTGATGGGGAACAAGCCTCAGATAAGAGGTCGGATTGGTGTTGCCAAAAGCGGTGAGCGAAGCTGCAAGCTTAAGATATCCAGCTATGGCTTTACGGGCGGTTGGGCTGAGGCTTCCATCAAGCATCATGGCACTGCGTCCGTCCTTCATGACGCGGGTGTGCACATGCAGGCCGCTACCGGCGCGTCCGGCCACAATTTTAGGCGCAAAGGTGAGCGTAACGCCATATTGCCAGGCAAGGGTACGCATAATCCATTTGGCGATTACCAGCTGGTCGGCGGCATCCTCCACATTTACCGGAAGAAACTCTATCTCGTTCTGCTCGTAAACCTTTCCGCCCAGAGAGAAATTGCCAACCTCAGAATGACCGTATTTGATCTGTCCGCCACTTTGGGCAATAAGCCTCATGGCATGACGGCGGAAATTGCCAAACTTGTTATAGGGCGACGACTCATGATATCCCTTCTGATTTACAGCAGGATACAAAGGTGTTTCGTCCGATATGATATAATATTCCAACTCTCCCATGGTTTCGAAACTGTGGCCTGTAGCCTCCTTCATTGCCCTGTGGGCTTTGCGCAGGATATATTCGGGCGAGTTTTCGAGCGGATTGCCATGCCTGTCGTAAAAGCCACAAAGAATATCAAGGGTAGGCACGTCGGCAAAAGGATTCACAAAAGCAGTGCGATACTTGGGTATTACATACAAATCGCTCGAACCGGCCTCCACGAATGGAAACAAACTTGAACCATCAACACGTTCGCCGGTGGCAAGAATATTATCCAGGTGTTCGCGGCTGTTGATGATAAAATTGAGCGTCTTGAGTCGGCCATCCCATGCCACATACCTGAAATTGATCATTTCCACATCGTGATCTTCGATATAACGAATTATGTCGGCTCTGGTGAATTCCGACGATGGTTTGTTCAGGTATTGTACCAGTGGATTGGGGTTCATCGATGTAATCATACCTTTGTTATTTTGTTAACAGTAGAGCAAAATGGCCACAAATTTACCCATTTGCTTTCATTTGGCCTGCACTGCGTAATGTTAAGGAAGGGAATTTAAACCCATTACAAATAATTATACCGCCACGAATAGCCTCCCAAAAAGAATCCTTTAAACTATTCTGAAACAAATAATTGTATAACAACCACTTGGCGATTCAACCCTGCTTTTCCGGTTCATTATTTCCGCGCAAAGCGTTGAACCAGACCTCTAATAGTTGCGATGCGGCTATATAGGAACTACGTTCGCGGTTGCGAACCAAATGTTCCATAACGGACAGTTGGGCAGATACCGAGGGATGCTGGAAGAAGCTGTGCTGCAGCGATTCGCTTATCGCATCAAGCATGGTTTGCACCAGCTGATTGTTGCGCTTATGCTGAAAGAAGCCATTTGATTTTACAATCTGGATGAAATTTTCTATCATCTGCCAGACTTCCGGGATATTGCTGCCTGTGAGAGCTGAACAGCTGAGCACCTTTGTGGGAACACCCGAGGCCGGAGGAGGGAATAGGTGAATGGCATTCTCGCATTCGGCGCGGGCGCGCTCAGCACGGACAATGTTGTCGCCGTCGGCTTTGTTTACCACTATTCCGTCGGCCATTTCCATAATGCCGCGTTTGATGCCCTGCAGTTCGTCGCCAGCACCGCCGATAAGGATGAGCAGAAAAAAGTCGACCATCGAATGAACGGCCGTTTCCGACTGTCCAACACCGACAGTCTCAACAAACACGGTGTCGAAGCCTGACGCTTCGCAAAGAACGATGGCTTCGCGCGTTTTCCTGGCCACTCCGCCAAGGGTGCCTGCCGATGCAGAGGGTCTGATATAGGCCGAGGGATGCGTGGTGAGCTGCTCCATCCGGGTTTTGTCGCCAAGAATACTTCCCTTCGAAATCTGGCTGCTGGGGTCGATGGTGAGCACAGCAAGCTTGTGGCCGTTGTTGACAAGATGCATCCCAAGCGCCTCGATAAAAGTGCTCTTGCCTGCACCAGGCACACCGGTGATGCCAATACGTACAGCCTTGCTGCTATGCGGCAGGCAGGCCTGTATAATCTCCTGGGCAATCTGCTGATGTGAGGGCAAACTGCTTTCTACCAGCGTAATGGCCTGACTGAGCAGTACACGATCGCCCTTCAGAATACCTTCAACATAGGCTGCAGCATCAAGCAGCGATTTGCGCTTTCGCGCAAGATGCGAAACGGCTTCGCGGTTCACGGCTGCCGGCTGCTCAATGCCCTCGTTAACCTTGAGGGCCATGGTTTTGTCTTCCGGACGTGGCTTTTTCATGGCCATGCAAAGTTAATAAATGGAAAACAGCATCTTCTTTGGTTCAAGGCCTATTTGTGTCAAGAAAATTTTGACGGCTAACCTAAACTTTTTTTAACTTTGCAGGCCCAAATAATCAGCTCTCTGTAGCTCAGTTGGTAGAGCAGCTGACTCTTAATCAGCGGGTCCCAGGTTCGAGTCCTGGCAGGGAGACCTTGAAAATCAAGGGATTGCGTTATAGCAGTCCCTTTTTCTTTTATAAATTGTTACCATTTTGCAACGCCTTTTACCGCTTAGGCGCAGAATAAATGACGCCAAGACCTGAAACCTTGTCAAAAAATTGACAGCCTAAGCACTTCAATAAATTGAGGATTAATGATTCAAATTATTGAATATCAGGCTCAAATTGTACTGCTCCGGCCTTGAATTGAATGTAAACATTGGCTGAGGGATGGAGCTGGAACCTTTGTACCGATTGTCGGGTAACAACTACATAGAATGGTATTCCCTGTACTTCGACCACAACCTCCACGCCTTCGGATGTATCAAACACATCTACAACCTCACCCTTGAACTGATTTACCGCACTGCTACGCATGGGTTCTGTCGAAAGGGTAATGGAACTTGCGGCAATGTGCACATGGCCTATATGGCTTTCCGTTTGCGGACGTAAAAGAAGAATTCTCAGATTCCCCGTGCTGAAAAGGGCCATCATTGGGTCACCGCTGTCCTCGATAGACAATGAACCGTGAAAAAAATTGCGTATGCCCGCAAACCTGGCTACAAAGGCATTATTTGGTCTGGAAAAAACTTCTTTGGGGCTGCCTTGCTGTACAATTCTACCCTGATGCATTACAGCAACATCCGTGGCGAGGGCGATGGCCTCGCTATAGTCGTGTGTAACATGAATTATCGTTTGGCCTCTACGGTTCAGCTGCCTGATTAGCGACGAAAACTCTGCGCGCAAAGGAGCATCAAGATTTGCCAGTGGCTCGTCGAGCAGCAGAATTTTGGGTCTGATTGCAAGCGCCCTGGCAATAGCAACACGCTGAGCTTCGCCGCCCGACAGCTTATCGGCCCGGCGTTTAAGCAGGTGATCGCAGCGTGTTTCCTGTGCAAGCCTTTTTATTTGCTTGTCTATTTCACTGGCAGCCAGTCCTTTGCCCTGAAGACCGTAAGCAATGTTTTCGGCCACGCTCAAATGCGGAAATAGCCACTGTTTCTGAAACACCATGCCAATACCGCGCTGTCCTGCCTGCAGTTTGAGTATGTCTGTTCCGTTCAAAAAAATATAGCCCGAATCGGCATTTTCGAGTCCGGCAAGCAGCTCGAGCAGCATGGTTTTGCCCGAGCCTGAGGGGCCCAGCAACACCAGATAGCCGCCTTTTTCGAGCTCCAGACGCTCAATATGCAGAACAAAATCGCCTGTTCTTCGGATGAGGTTATCTACCTTCAGCATGCTTTCCGGGCTTCGAGATTATATTGAGTAGAACAAATACCAGCAAACAGATTAGTAAAAACAGTGCCGTAATAGGTCTGGCATGCTCGATCCCAAAGCTGGTGAAACGTTCGTAGATCATCACCGGCGTGGTCATTGGATGATATGCGATGATCACCACAGCGCCAAATTCGCTCATTCCCCTGCCCCACATCATTACC
>DAIOUP010000107.1:0-6586 GCA_036759465.1 Bacteroidales bacterium | reverse complement strand
CGGTGGTGAATATTAAATGGAGCATTTACGATGAAACTTCCAATGCTACGTACGTTGGGCTGACGCAACCCATGTTTGACAAGGGCGAAAACGACTTCGCGATTCTTGCGCCCAACGACCGGCTCGACATCCGACGCTATGCCCTAAGCCTTCAACAAACGATGCAACTTAGCGACAAATTAAGTTTGCGTCAGATCGCCTATGCCTACACCACTAAGCGCAACTGGCGACGACAAGATTTTTCTCACAGCGCGAGTGCTTCGGGCCTCACAGGGGTGGTTTGGGGCGATCCTTCAATGCCCGAAGGCGCTATTTATATGCGAAACAGTACCGGAAACCGCAACAGGACTTTCGATGTTGCAGGCTTCGAAAATCGAATTACCTACAACTTTAGCTTTGCTAATGCCTCGAACCAACTTGATGCAGGTATACGCATACACTCCGAAAAAGCTTTCGAACAACGCGTCAATGGCAAGCTAGCCGAAGCACGCTCGGGCGATATAAAGGAGGATGAAATGCGCCGAGGAATGGCCGGTAGCTTTTTTATGCAGCAGAAAACAAGAATTGGCGAGAAGTTTGCAGCAACATATGGTCTTAGGGCCGAGGCCTTAAGTTATAATCGGGAAATATTACGTATGGCTGGTAAAGACACACTTATCAGCGGACTCACGAGAAACTTTTCGCTTATTCCCGGCGCCGGAGTCAACTACAATTTTAGCAACAATGCAGGTTTATTCGCAGGAATTCACAGAGGATATGCGCCACCTCGCATCAAGGATGCTATTTCCAATAGCGGAGAAGATGTAAATCTTGATGCCGAGATCAGCCGCAACGCAGAAATCGGTGTCAGGCTCTCTCACAACGAGTTAATGCTCACAATGACGGCCTATCACATGAAGTTCGACAATCAGGTTATACCGGTTTCTGAATCCTCCGGTGGCCAGGGTGCAGGATTAATCAATGCTGGCGAGTCAGTGCATAAGGGCCTAGAAACGAACATTGTTTACAAATCAAATAAAATCAATGTTTTTGATCTTGAAACCGGTATTAGCGTCAGTTTGATGCAATCGCGTTTCAGCACTGATCGTTTTGTGATTTACAAGATCCGAAAAACGGCACCTTACGATACAACACTGCTAAATATTAAAGGAAATCGCACACCTTACTCACCCTCTTTTATCGGTTCGTTTTGGGCTGAGGTGGCTCACAAAAGCGGCTTGAGTGCCGGGCTTAGCTTGCAGTATACAGGAAGGCAATATACCGACCTGATGAACACGGAAAGCGCTGTTGAAATGATTGCTGAAGCAGCTGCAAACCCTGGTTTTGTTTATCCTTCTGCAGTAGCGAATGGAAGAATTGGCGCTATACCCTCCTATCATACACTAAACCTCAGGGTCTGCTATAACGTTCCAAAAACTGGTATAGGTTTCAGTGTTCATGTGCGTAATCTGCTCAATGAGAGGCACATCGTAACACGCCGGCCTCAGGGGATCAGAATTGGCATGCCCCGAATGATTATTGCCGGCATCGACTGGAACTTCTGATTGAAAAGCCGGCATATCGTTTGCCGGTTTTTTTATTTGGCCGCCGGACTGAATGTGGCCTGATACTTTGCCATAGTTTCAATCTCCTCGCGCGACCAAGGCTCCCGGAAATATTCTCCATTGAGGAACATGTTTCGCTGCGAAGCATAATACTTGCTGGCGGGAATTCCTGACACGCCTGTCGGAATCACGGTGTAGCTCTGACTCCAGTCGCCGGTGTTATAAATGTGACGTTGTGAGGCTCCATGGGTTACACTGTAATTTTTATGAAAACTATAGCCCATGGGATTCACGGTATGGAAACTTCCTCCAACGGGATAAGGCCCTTTGTTGAGACCCAAAAGTTTATCCAGCGCTTTTACCCTTCCCATGGGATGGCTTAAGGTAAGTTGATGAATGTCGCCCCACTTCCATGCGGTTGGCTTATTTCCTAGTTTAGCCGAAAGTTCTGCAACGGCATCTTCGAAACTTTTTAATAACAGATCATCAAAATCTTCCACCTCGGCTGTGTTGATGTCATCTATAAGCGAGGAGGTCGGATTGTAGAAGGTTTGGGCGAAAATATGGCGAAGCAAACCGCCGCCAAGCTCCGTATAGGCATCCCCAACCTCATCTTTAAGCAGATTAGCCATAAAATGCCGGTAAAAGCCATCGAAAATGGCTGGCTGAGGTGCACCGGCAGGCATGCTAAAGTCCCAGTTCTCAAATAATGCAAGCGATTCAGAGGCCAATGGGCTGATATCGCTTGAGGACCGCAAAACAGGAATCATTTTTTCGACAAACCACGGAGCAAAAGCCGTAGTCTGATCCATGTGCATATTCATAAAAGCCTCTGCATCAAGCTTGTCATAAGATTCAATCATAGTCCTGATGCGGTCGATACGTGCTGAATTGTCGTACCAGAATCCGATGTAATGTGGATATTCTGGCCCCGTGGTGCGGTTGTTGGCCGATGAAACGTAGCCTCTTTCCGGATTAAACTCGAAGGGAAGTTCGTCAAATGGAACTGACCCAATCCAGTCGTACTGGTCTGTGTGGCCGGGGTAAACAAAAACTGCATTGCCTGCCTTGCGCATCGGTACATTTCCAGTGACCTGAAGGCCAATATTTCCTTCAGTATCGGCATATACTATATTCTGTGCCACTGCGCCAAAAGTGCGCACTGCATTGCGAAAATCGGTCCAGTTTCGTGCACAGTTGAGCAGCATGATGGTGCGTAGCTCGTTGCTGTAGTCATTTCCGGTCCAGCGCATCGAAATGCCTTCATTTTCAACGCCTTTAAAATCAGAGATGATTGGCCCGCGATGAGTGAAAATGTTTGTTTTCACCACTGTGTCACCCCCTTTAACCGCAATTTTTTCGATGCGTTTTTCCAGCGGCAGCGAATTGCCGTTGTAGCTGTAGTATGTGCCTTCGGAGTTGATGGTTTCAACATAAAAGTCCATTTCGTCAACATACAGATTGGTCATCCCCCAGGCGATATGGTCGTTGTGGCCGCAAACCACAGCCGGAGCACCGGGCAATGCAACGCCTGAAACTGAAAACTCCCCCTCTATCGTCTGGTGGATCTGATACCATATGCCCGGAAGCCCGAAACCAAGATGCATATCGTTAGCCAGCATGGCATTGCCAGAAGTTGCTCGCGAACCGGAAACTGCCCAGTTGTTACTTCCATTTCTGATTTCCAGACCAAGACCTTCGAGTTTTTTAGCCGACTCCAGCAATGCGAAATTTCCTGCGTTTGGATAGACGTAAGTTTTCTGCAAAGCCATATCGGGAAACAGTTGAAGCCATTTTTCCTCGGGCATGTTGTTGCGCAGTTTGTAAAGGGCAATTTCGTTTTGCCACGAGCCAGCCAGATCCCACGCCATGTAGCCGATCAGATTAACGGTATGTACAGGCTCCCAGGGCTCAGGTTTGTACCCAAGAATCGTGAACTCAGGAGGAAGTTTACTTCCCATCTCGTTTATGCGTTGATTGACGCCTGCGGCAAACGCCTCAAGATCAGCCCTCATCTCGGGCGACAGACTGTCGATCACCATTCTGGATTTGTCCGACATGCGCAACGCCCTGAGCAATTGGTCTGTTTCGATCATATCGGCTCCAAAAATCTCAGAAAGCCTGCCAAGTGTTACCCGGCGCAAGAGATCCATCTGCCACAACCGATCCTGTGCCATGAGGTAACCTGTTGCCATATACAAGTCGTGGCTGTTCTTAGCAAAAACATGGGGTACAGCCCTTTCGTCGCGAATGACTTTTACTTCCGATTTTAAACCGATCAGCGACACATTCTTGTTGTAGTCGGGCAAGGCCCTGCGCCCGAAATAGCCAACAGTTATCAATGCAATGCCGGCAATGCTCACCAATACCACAAGTGTGATAAGCAGAATGCGATACAACTTTTTCATAGCTTATTATTGATTTTGGGCTGTTTTAAAACTATCCTTTAGTTCCTCGTCTATTGAGCTAAGCATACTTCTGAGCACCATTCCCAAATACGTAAAGCGCTCTATAGCAGCCTTTTCAAGTTGCTCAACCCGTTTGGCTCCCCGCGACTCGAGTGCATACACTGCTATGTCCTTAATTCGATCGTGACGGCTTACCTCAACGGATGGATCGTTTACCATTTCGTCAGGTAGACCCCTGCGAACTGCCTTATCGAATGTCTTTGATACCTCGAATGCAGATTTTGAGGCATTTGCAACAAGGTAATCCGTACTTACCTTTTCTATTACAGAATTGTCAATCAGTGCGTGATAAAGGGGATCCGCAAAATTCGCAGTCCGGTATATTTCTAACAGACGCTGCTGAAGGTAATCCTCTATAGCCGTATGGCGGTTCGATACCAGCTGTATGGCATTACGTTGCGCTTTTTTATATCCGAGCATCGATTTAAAATTGATCCACAACATGCGCAAGGTGCTGTAGCCAGGCAATGGACGTATGTGATAGGGCATGGTGGCGTCGGCCATAAAATGCATCGACCAGCCAAGGAAACGATATCCCCAATAGGGTTCGTTGTGCCTGAAAGCAAACTCCGCCAATGCCCTGAACTGGTTATGGCGATAGTTGAGGAATGTTTTATGCAAAAAAGGCGCAAACTTAAAAACTATGCCCGGCTCATGGTAAAAGCCCATATGAAAAGGAGCCTGGCTGCTGTATTCGAGATTTGGATTGCCAAATGTTTGCTTTCCGAAGCCATATGTTTTCCCGTAATCGGTATTGTTGTCCTCGAAAAGGCCCAGATCGAAACCATAATCCGGTTCATCATTGGCCGAGTTGAGCACCATAAACGGATCGACGAGCATACCCGGTTCAAGGCCAACATAAGTGCCGGTATTCATACCGCTTATATTGGACAAGGTGGTCACTGCCTCTGCGCCAATGACAGGAAAATCGGTACTGCTGCCGGGAGGAATGTGCAGATACAGCGGCACCTTGACATTTGGGTTAATGCGAATCGCTTTAAGAAAGTGTGTTAAAGCCTCGTTATCGTCAACCAAAGCATTAAAAGCAAGTTCGGGCGGTGCAGGAATGTAGTGGGGATTGTTTTCGATACTCCACTTTTCTTGATTAGACAGAAATACAGAAAGCGCTGATTTATTGTCGATAACAAATTGCTCGAGTGTTTTTGCGGCTATCGGAGAAGCGTTTTTCCAATGTGGATGATGTTGCAGGGCCGCTCTTGATATAAGTGGATGAGCTGGCCATGATTTCAGGGTGCTTAAAGGAGTAAGAAAACACGCGAGTAAAAGAAGAAAGGATTTGAAAAGGCTACAACGACACATGGCGGAAGTTTTTCTGCAATAGTAGCAATTTATTCTTTCCTTGGGTTTAAATATGCTATTCGAGGATGGGCATAGAAAAAGGATAATTTCGATATGACAGAAAATGTCAACTACATATTTGATTTGCAATAGTTTAAAAAATCGCAAAAAATTTAACTTCACTTTTTTTTAACGAAACCCTTGCAGCTCTAAAAGAAGTCGTATATTTGCGGGCCTAAAGCAAGGGAGCTTAGCTCAGCTGGTTCAGAGCATCTGCCTTACAAGCAGAGGGTCACTGGTTCGAATCCAGTAGCTCCCACAACAAAAAAGCGGTCTCTCAGGCCGCTTTTTCCTTTTGACTGGTGCCGGATTCAAAATTCTTGAGTTGTTACCCCAGTGCATCGATTTTTCGTTGCTAGTTTATTTAATTTTGCATCACGCGGGCATAGCTCAGTGGTAGAGCATCAGCTTCCCAAGCTGAGGGCCGTGGGTTCGACCCCCATTGCCCGCTCTTAATGCAGCTTTTGCTGCATTTTTTTTGCAGTACATCAATTTTGTCCCTGCTTTTTCGTAACTTTACTCCAAACCAAATGGACAAACGCTATGGAATCCCAACAACTTATGAGGTATGGCGGGCTGCTGAAATACGAGCCGCTGAGCTGTGTTGAGCACAACTTGCCTATCAAAGATACATGTGTGCTGGAATCGGTCTTGCCATTTTACGGTTATTACGACCTGATTCCTGACATTCGCAAGCCTTTATATCTTTATCTTATGCTGGAGGGTCACCTTTTTACCAGTGATATAATGCTCGCTGTCAATGCCATCAAGCATAAAGCTGACTTTCAATTCGATGCCGTGCACGCCTCCATAACTTTTCCCGGTAATGATCCATGCTATTGCATTCGCGTTCGCGATCTGGCCCTGTATAGCGATATTGAAAAGCTGCAGGAACTGTTTGTGGAAGAAGGCCTTAAAATGAAACGCAAGCAAAGAGTAATTCAAAATGCCTATGGCTGGATCAGGCTGGACAAGTATTTTTTCCTCGAACCATGGGGCAACGGGATGTACAACGATCTTCAGCAAAAGCATCACGGCTATTTCGAGCTGCCGGGTGCAATTAACTGGGATAAATTCGTTGCTCTTACTAACGAAGTGAAATACGACACTAACCTGCTCTATTTCGATGCTGCAAGGGCTTTTATCTTCGAGAAAAATAAAACAGTGGAGCTGGTTCGTATTTATCGCGAAAACATGACCAAAGCGCATCTGGAA
>DAIOUP010000106.1:0-6596 GCA_036759465.1 Bacteroidales bacterium | reverse complement strand
CCCCGCGACATGCCCAGCCCGGCGAAGAAGGCATCGAAATGTGGGTAATTCTCGAACTTAAGATATTGGCCGACGTTGGACTTGTCGGTTTTCCCAATGCAGGTAAGTCGACGCTGCTTTCGGTTGTTTCGGCCGCCAAACCCGAGATTGCCGACTACCCCTTCACCACCTTGACACCTAACCTTGGTATTGTGGGCTATCATGACAACCAGTCGTTTGTGATGGCCGATATTCCGGGCATTATCGAAGGCGCCAGCGAAGGCCGCGGACTGGGCCTCAGATTTCTCAGACACATCGAGCGCAACTCGGTGCTGCTTTTCATGGTACCCAGTACCAGCAATGATGTAAAAAAAGAGTATTCCATCTTATTGAGCGAGCTGGAGGCTTACAATCCCGAACTTCTCGATAAGCCGCGCGTGCTTGCGGTGACCAAATGCGACCTGGCCGACAGTAAGCTCAGGACCAAACTTCAAAAGAAAATGCCTGATATCCCGCGGGTGTTTATCAGCAGTCATACCGGCGAAGGCATTCAGGCACTCAAAGATCTGCTCTGGCAACAACTGAACCGCCAGACCCCTCCTTTTGCCGACGAATGGAACTGATATACAACAACAAATGAAAAACGATCAAGCAATTACTGGAACTGCACGCCTGACCGCAATGCTCGCATTCGCTATTAGTCTGTTGATGACGGAAGTGTCGTTTGCGCAAACCGCTTCCGACACCCTGAACGAAAGCCTCAGTCGGTCGCGTAACCGCAACATACGGCATCAGCTCGACTATCGCTTCCGTGGTGGCAGCGGAGGCTTCGAAAGACTGTTCTACAGCATGGTTGATTATACGCCCGAGGCCCGAAGGCAGTGTGTTGTGGGCACAGCCATCATGTCGTTCACGGTGGATTGCGATGGCAATCTGGGCGATTTTGGCCTAAAAAATCCTTTGCATTTCGGCCTTAACGAAAAATTGCAGGAATTTTTCAAAGCTTCGGCCGGACAATGGAACCGATGCGATGACCAGCGCTATACTCGATTCGAGATACCTGTATTGTTTACCATCTCAGGCACGCAGACAGCAGCACGCGGTTTTCTGGTGGTCGAGGCTGATGTTCCGGGCTTCAAATGCAAGAGCGACCAGTTCTATTATAATGAATATGAGAAGCTTAAAAAGAAAGGAAAAACCCGTCAGGCACTTCGCTCGCTCGATCAGCTGATTCGCCGTGATCCCTACAATCAGCAATGGTTTGAGCTGAAAAGACAACTTCTCGTCAACGAACCTCAGACCTCCACCGAATGATCGATATACTCAATCAGGCCGATCAATGGCTTTTTTTGCTGCTCAACAGTCTTCATAATCCCCTGCTCGATCCCATGATGGTTTTTCTGTCAAAACGATTCGTCTGGATTCCGTTTTATATACTTCTGCTGGCCGGTCTCATTTGGCATAAGCGATGGGAGACCATTCAGATACTTCTTTTCACCATACTCCTGATTGCTCTGACTGATCAATTATCCGTATGGATTAAGTTTCAGGTTGCCCGACCCAGACCATGTCACGAATCCGAATTATTACCCCTGATTCACTTGGCCAGCGGGAATTGCGGAGGACAATTTGGCTTTGTTTCGTCGCATGCTGCCAATACTTTTGGGCTGGCCTTCTGGATGTTGATCAACTTCCGGCATCATCTCCGATGGGTAGGTCCGCTGATGTTCATCTGGGCAGCACTGGTCAGCTACAGCCGTATTTATCTTGGGGTTCATTATCCCGGCGATGTCATCGGCGGCGCTATGGTAGGCCTTTTTTCCGGCTGGATCGTCTGGAAACTTTATGGGCTGCTGCCATGCAACCGCTCGGCCTCACAATGTTAGATCAAAGGAAGGTTACAATTACCTGTGTGGAGCGCTCCAATCCGCAAAGCGAGGCCGCTTTACCCTGATTGATCGCAATCTCGAGCATGCCGTGGGTTCCAAATATTGCAACAAGGTCGGCCAGACCTACATCCAGATAGCCCTTGTCGATTTTGCGGATGCGATATCCTGCAAAATAAATCTCAAATTTTCGGTTTCGCTGCTCCTTCCTGAATAGCCCATACGAGATATTGGTGATGGCGTTTTCGTAGGCATCAATGTGCGTAACCTGTCCCCTTATAACATTGCCGCTCACCACAGGCTCAAAGAGGAACTTTCGCGTAATTTCGGTTCGCGGCGTGCCTAACTGGCTGATCTGTTCGCCTTTCAAAATCATAACTGCCACTTTGGCAAAACGGTCGCGCGTACTGAAAGTGAAAAAGCCGCTGTCCTGCAGCACATTAATTTCAATAGCTTCCTCTGGCGCTGAGTCTCCGAATATCATACTGAATACACCATTATCCGCGCCGATAAAGTAATGCCCGTCGTACTTCATGACAACATGCGGGTGCTCAATCGATTCTTCGGTGTTAACTGCAACAATATGAACCGTGCCTCTCGGAAACGAATGGTAACAGTTTCGCAGCGTGAATGCCGCACTTTCAATATCAAAAGAGCGAATATGGTGAGAAACATCAACGATGGTCACGTCGGGAAGACTCGACAATATTGTACCCTTCACGGCGGCAAGATAATAATCGGAAGTTCCCCAGTCGCTCGTAAGCGTAATAATGGCCATGCAATCAGCAGATTACGGCTTGTTTTAAATTGAATATTGCTTCACAGGCAAGTATTGCAAAGATAGGGAAAGCAGTTGTAGTCGCTTTACGGAAGTCCGTTATTGTTTGAAGGATTTTTCAGGTATGAACCTGGCATGAAGGTCTTTGTCATATCTCTATGGGCGTCGAAATTCGCATAACGTTTTCAAGCTATACTTTCGTTAGGCTATTGATATAGAAGGCTTTAAAAGTCAACCTAAAGTATTATGTAATGGAGCAATAATATGTAAAAGCCTTTCTCCGGCACACGCCCAAGGACGGCTTTTGTTACCTTTGCAAACATCAAACGTAAACTTACTTAAGCCGCTGCATGGCCGAACAAATCATCCAAATTGAAACCGTTAGTCCGCTCGAACTATTTGGTGTAGCCGACATTAATCTTGAGCATCTCAAGCATATCTTCCCAAAACTCAGGCTCATAGCCCGGGGCAACTTTTTAAAAGTAATGGGCGAAGACGAAGAAGTTCGCGAGTTTGTGCATCGTTTTGAACTCATGATGCTTCATCTGGAACGCTTCGGCAAGATGAACATTCAGCTCATCGACCAGATTATGGTTGGAGAAGCCAGTGAAGATACGGTTCGGACCATTTCGGACAAGGAAGTCCTGGTGCACGGGCCAGGCGGACATCAGGTGAGGGCCATCACAGCCAATCAAAAGCTGATGGTGAGTGCCATTGGTCGAAACGATATGGTTTTCGCCATTGGGCCTGCCGGAACGGGGAAAACCTATACCGCTGTAGCCCTGGCAGTCAGGGCGCTGAAAAACAGGGAGGTAAAACGTATTGTCCTCACACGTCCGGCGGTGGAAGCTGGCGAAAACCTTGGTTTCTTGCCCGGCGATCTGAAAGAAAAGCTCGATCCATACCTGCAGCCACTCTACGACGCCCTGCGCGATATGCTTCCCACGCAAAAACTGCTCGGCTATCTTGAGGACAGTACAATCGAGATTGCCCCACTCGCATTCATGCGCGGCCGCACACTCGACAATGCATTTGTCATCCTCGACGAAGCCCAGAACACCACACCAAGCCAGATGAAGATGTTCCTCACGCGAATGGGGAAATCATCCAAGTTCATTATTACTGGCGACATCACCCAGATCGACCTGCCTAACCGCCAGCCTTCCGGGCTGATTCTCAGCATGAAAGTGCTCGAAAAAACCGAAGGCATACAGTTTATCATGCTCGACGACAAGGATGTGGTGCGGCATAAGCTAGTCACACGCATCATTCAGGCCTTCCGAAAGCATGAAGAAAACGGTGATGCAAAAAATCAGAAAAAGCCAACCGACGACCAAAAACAAAACCCATGAAAGCCATCATAGGCACCGATTTTCATTTCAACGGTCAAACCGGAGTTTATAAAGGCAAGGTACGCGACGTTTACCACATTGGCCGCAACCTTTTGGTGATGGTAGCCACCGACCGCATTTCGGCCTTTGATGTAGTTTTGCCTCGCGGTATTCCTTACAAGGGACAGGTGCTCAACCAGTTGGCCAACCATTTTCTCGATGCCACGGCTCATCTGGTTCCCAACTGGAAAATCAGCTCGCCCGACCCTAACGTTACGATCGGCAAAGGCTGCAAGCCCTTTGCGGTCGAAATGGTCATCCGTGCCTGCCTCACCGGCAGCGCGTGGCGCAACTACCGCGACGGCAGCCGAAACATCTGCGGCAATCATCTGCCCGATGGCCTGCGCGAACACCAGCGCTTTGCAAAGCCGATCATTACGCCCACAACCAAAGCCAGCCATGGCCACGATATGGACATAGCGCCCGACGACATTATTGCTCAAGGACTTATGACCGTAAAGCAATACGAAACCGTAGCCGCCTACACCCAAATGCTTTTTGAAGCCGGTAGCCGTATGGCCGCCGAAAGAGGCCTGATGCTGGTTGACACCAAATACGAGTTTGGCTGCGACGAAAACAGCAATATCCTGCTCATCGACGAAATACACACCCCCGATTCATCACGATACTTCTATGCCGACAGTTACGAGCACAACTTTGCTCACGGACTTCAACAGAAACAGCTTTCGAAGGAGTTTGTGCGCGAATGGCTCATGGAACAAGGCTTCATGGGTCAGGAAGGCAGGCCGGCGCCAGATATGCCTGACGATTTTGTGAATTCCGTAACCGACAGATATGTTGAACTTTACGAAAAAATGACCGGAAAAACATTCAACAAAGGATCTTACGATAAGGTTGAGGAACGAATTTTCAATGCCACACAAAAAGCCCTGGGCGGATTGGGAAAATAAAACCAAACGCTAATCTATCCTTATTCTCAATCAATCTTCATCAAGCGCAGTGCTCAGAGTTTGCAGCTCTTCGGCCTTTAGCACGTTGCCAGCCTGGGTCCAAGCTTCTGTAAGTCCGCCAATGAGTCGGCGCAAGATGGCCACATTATCGCAAGGCACAAAATAGCTGCGTTCGCGCTCAAGTTTAAGCTGTCGAATGTAGAGCTCGATCTCGTTGCGCGTGAAAACAGCGCCCTTATTGAAGGGATTAAGATAAAAAAGCACCTGCCCCTCGCCAGCCTGTGCCAGAGGAAGGTCGTAACGCTCATCCAAATAGGCGAGCACAAAATGCCGTGGCAGGTCAACTCCATAAATAGGAATTCGCATACCTCTGGCAATGAGTAAATACAGCATTCCCAACGAAATGGGATTGCCTTTGCGGGTTTCGAGCAGGTTTTTGATGTAGAAGTTGTCGGGCGAGTGGATGTTGGACGTATTGCCGGCAAATTTATTTATGTCGTAGAGCACATGGTTGAGTACCCTCGTTTTTTCGAGTGGCGTAAGCTGGGGATTCAGCTCATTATAAACATCCTGCACCAAACGTCCCACCTGGCGGGTAATGCCATCCACGTCGAGGTCAGGGTATTGATGACGTGTAACAATAAGGTAGCCTGTTAGCAGATCCTGCCCGCCAAATCGCTTCCAGTGATGCAGCTCGTTGAAAAGATGCTGCTGCTGAATATCGTGCACCAGGCTTACAATACGCTGTTGCACCATATCGTCGGGGCATTTGTCGAATGCATCTTCCAGAGCAGGAACAGCCTGAATGCCAAATTCGAAAATGCGGTTTCGCACCTTGGCAAAAAGGCTGTCGTCCGGTTCGTCCACCAAACTGATTAATGCAAGCAACTCCTTATTATCGTTCATTAACTACCCAACTTTCATCAGAAAACTATCATCAAATTTCCTGCCTGATTCTAACGTCGTTTAATGTAAAAATGTTTCAGACAAAATCGCAAACTTTTTGACAGTTTT
This sequence comes from Bacteroidales bacterium, assembly GCA_036759465.1. GTDB lineage: Bacteria > Bacteroidota > Bacteroidia > Bacteroidales > F082 > JALNZU01. The sequence goes on along the minus strand of DAIOUP010000106.1, from coordinate 637 downwards.
TTATGGCCAATGTTTATTGGTAATTTGACAATGAGCAATTTTGTCAGATTAATATCAAAAAGCAAAAGTTCGCCAGGCGCCAGAAACCTAGGTTTGTTTTAAAGGCTGCTCATGAAAAGCAACAAGCACTATCGTTTGTAGAATGCTTTTCGCTCAGCAAGTTTATAAGCTGCTTCAGGCATAAAGAAGCGCATATCCCGTCCTTCGGAAAGGGCTTGCCGGACGAAGCTCGACGATATTTCTATCTCCGGGGCATTGATCAGGCTTACCGCGGAATGGTCAATATAAGGTTTGCCATCGAAGCCCTTGCGCGGATAAACCAGAATCTTGTAGAACTCGAGAATGCGTTCGTGATTTTTCCATTTGCCAAACGACTGCAAAGCGTCTGTTCCCGTAATCAGGTAAAACTCTCTGGCAGGGTATTTCTCGCTAAGTCGCACCAGAGTGTCAATGGTGTAGGACGGTTGCGGCATGCGAAACTCGATATCACTCACCCGGAACTTGGGATAATCGCCTATGGCGGCCTCCACCATATCGTAGCGGTCAAGTTCGTGCAACAGCCCTTTCTTTTCCTTTAGCGGATTGTGCGGCGACACTACAAACCACACCTCCTCCACCGGTCCCCAGTGCAAAATAT
>DAIOUP010000105.1:0-6617 GCA_036759465.1 Bacteroidales bacterium | reverse complement strand
CATCGAAAGAGGCACCAAACCAATTGTCGAACTGGGCTACGGATGGCAGCAGCTTTTCTTTTTTGCTGATGCTGAGGTATTTGTGGCGGCAGGACCTGGATTGTTCAGGCAGGTCGGCTTCAATGTCAGCCTCCCGATCGCAAGGCTCGTCCCCTAAGCCAAATATTGTGCAGGCTTTTTACAGCTACCTTTGAAAGGTATTAATGCTTTGAGCTCATGAAGCCTCGCTTACCCATCAATTTCATTACTATACCAATATTCCTTATGCATCTGTCATTTGCACAGGCGCAAACGAATCAATTCATTAGTGTTTACGACAGTGTTCAGCGGGTCGCCTTGCCCGAATTGAAGCTACCCGATCAATTCCGCAATTTGCCTTTGCCGCCGGTGATCGACAACTCAACACAGCCCTACTGGAGGCCAATATTTAATCAATCCGGAGCTTCCTGCGGGCAGGCAGCCGGGGTGGCCTACAACTTTACCTACGAAATGTGTCGCCGGCTCAACCGCGATGCCTCTTTGCCAGAAAACCAGTTTCCCTCGCACTTCGTTTACAACTTCATGAATTACTTTGGTTATTACGGGGTGAATTACTATCACAGCTTTGAAGTGCTGCGCACGCTCGGCACCCCCATGCTTGCGGATTACGGTGGAATGGCTATCGACAATGGCAATAAATGGATCAGCGGTTACGATTTCTACCGAAACGCTATGCGCAACCGCATTAAAGCTGTTCATCGCATCAAAACCAACGACGTTGAAGGGCTTTTGACACTCAAGCATTGGCTGGCTCACCATCTCGATGGCTCGGCCGTCGGCGGGGTGGCCAACTTCAATGCCGCCGGCCCCTGGGGAATGCAACCGCTGCCGCAGGGTACTCCCGAAGCAGGCAAACTGGCCATGATACAGTTTCAGGGCAATCAGGCCACCCATGCCATGACCATCGTGGGCTATAACGATAGCATCCGCTGGGACTACAATGGCGACGGGCAATATACCAACCACCTGGATATCAATGGCGACGGCGTAGTGAACCTGCTGGATTATGAGATAGGCGCCTTCAAAGTGGGTAACTCGTATGGCGACACTTGGGGCAATCAAGGTTATTTCTACATGATGTATCGCCTTTTAGCTCAGGACGTTTACTACGGGGGTATATGGAACCAGCAGGTCGAGGTGCTCGAACTGAACGAACCTTATGAGCCCTTGCTGACCATGAAATTGACCGTGAAACACAATATGCGCGAGCAGATCAGGATCAACGCCGGTGTTTCGGCTGACACTTCCGACCTGACACCTGAGCATCGGCACATGTTTCCTGTGTTCAACTTTCAGGGTGGGCCGCAATTCATGCAGGGCGGAACGACCGATCCAATGAACCAGTACATCGAAATCGGATTGGACCTGACGCCCTTGCTAAGCTTTATCAATAGCGGCCAACCGGCCCGCTTTTTCCTCGAAGTGCTCGAGAACGACTCGCTGGGCAATGGCGACGGTGCGATTGTTTACTACGCTCTCAGAGACTATACTACACCGCAACCATCCGAAATCGCATGCCCAAATGTTAATGTGCCCATTGCCCACAACACTATAACAAGACTTAGCATCTTACATGCCCCGGTTTTCGACGATGTTAACATCACCACACCTTTCATACCGCTTTTCGACGCTGGTCATCAGCTCCTTGCCAACGGGGGAACCCCTCCCTACCAATGGTCGCTGAAACACGAATATCACCAGCATATTATAAATCAACCATTTCCGCAGGCTCAGCAACAACAGCTTCAGCTCGAAGGTCCCAACTATCGCTATGTGCGCAAAACCATCGACTTTGAATTTCCGTTTTACGGAAAAAAATACACCGAATTGTTCATGCATCGCGACGGCTTCCTGCTCTTTGGACCTGAGCTTTTTCCCTGGCCGTATTATAAAGATACTTATCTGCTTTTCAGGACTATGCAGAATATTTCGGCCTTTTTGGTTAGCCCCATTCAATACTATCCCGGCACAAAAGGAGCCGATGGCATGTGGTACGAAGGTGATGCAGGCCATGCCACTTTCCGTTGGAAAAAGCCGATAATGTACTACGATAAACAGATTGGCTACGGAGAGTTTGCCGTTACCCTTTATCCTGATGGCAAAATCGATTTTCATTATGGCGACCTGAACCTCACCGAACCAGTGCTCTGGTATGCAGGTGTTTCGGCAGGTGAACAGACAGAATTCCAGATGATAAAAGGATCGGGAACCCGCACTGTGCCACAAAACAGAAGCTTTGGTCTGCTGTACGATCCTCCGGCCCAAGGCATTTCGCTCAATGCAGACGGGTTTTTGTATGGCATAGCCTTGCCCCCTGATCATATTCACAATCTCGTGATAGAAGTCCGGGATGATAAAGGATTGAAAGACAAACGCAGGTTTCAATTGGGCGATATGGTACTATTCGATCTTGTGGCGCGCTCAGCCGACGGAACGAATCCGGTAGCCGGCGATACCGTGGTTTTCGATCTCTTACTGCGTAATCTTTGGCCTGATGCCAGCTATCAGCTCAATGTTGTGTTGTCCTCTGGTGATCCTCATCTTCAGCTATTTCAGCAAACTATTTCAGTTCAAATCCCTAAAGAAGGGCTTGTCACGGTGCCGGCTGCATTCAAGGCCTTTCTCTCGCCGGCCACGCCCAATGGTCATTACATTCCTTTAATTTTAACATTGCAAGACTCATTTGGCGCACGACACGGACATTCGGGCTTTGTGGCTTCCAATGCAGAGTTGATTAAGCTTAGGCATTTGGTGAACGACAACGACAACCGCCGCATCGATCCGGGCGAAACTGCGCCTTTCCGGCTTACACTGGCTAATGTTGGCAGAGCGGCGGCCAATCAATTGCAGTGTCGGCTGGTCGCCGATGATCCTTTTTTAAATATTTCTCCCGAACAGGTGTTTTTGCCCGTCATTAACCAGGGCGATGAAAGTGTGGTTACATTCAGCCTGAGCGCAAGCCAAAACACCCCGGTAGGTTACAGAGCGGTTATGAGGTTTATTGTAACAAGCGGCGCCGATACCCTCCTCACAAGTCCCATCAGGCTGAAAATTGGCCAGTACCCGCTCTTGTTATATCTGAAATCATCATCTTCCCTGTCCTATAACACCATACGATCGACACTCGACCAGCTTGGCGCGCCCTATGTGCAGGCCACGGCGCTGCCCGACAGCATTGCCGATTTCAGGGCCGTAATGATCTGTCTGGGCGGCGTCAATTCGAGTGGCAGCCTCAATGATGCACAGGCTGCAAAACTCGTCGACTATCTAGATAATGGCGGACGACTTTACATGGAAGGTGCAACTGTATGGGCGTTCAACCGTCCGCCCATGCTCTACGATAAATTCAGTATCAACGGAACTTATTTGTCACCGGCTGTTTATACAGAAATCATCACTGGTGTTCAGGGAACGTTTACCCAAAGCCTCAGCTTTCCTTATGCAAATCCTCTATATCAATACGTTTTCTTTGCTGTTCCGCCTATCGGAAGTGCATTTCCATTGCTGCAGAATGTCTCAAACGAGCCGGTAATACTGATGACTGCAAATGATAAGCTGTTTTACAAAACAATTGCTTCATCCATCGAATTTGGTCATTTGGGTCAGACTGATGCACATGAGCCTCGCAGACAGCTGATGTCGGGAATATTGCAGTTTTTCGATCTTGGATATCTGCTCACTTCTTTGCAGGACCTAAAAACCCAAATCCGTAAAAAACTTTTACTGACACCCAACCCCGTATCTTCAACCCTCACGATTACCTTGCCTGAGAGTGATGTTCTGAATGCGCATATTCGTATCTATGGTGCTACAGGTCAACTGCTTATCGAAGAATTGATTAGAACGGAAAATGCTCGTGATCGGATTTCATTGGATGTTGGCAGATTGAAACCTGGTTTATATTTTGTCACTGTTCAAACGAATGACGACAGTCTTAGTTCGGGTTTCTTGAAACATTAAAGCCCTGCCGGTTTTGCCTGACAGGGCTTTATGGGATGTATTCCGAAAGGATTATTATTCTTTCAAGGTTTCGAAAACAGCTAAGGCCTTACCTTCGCCAAGCAGGCTAAGGCGACCATCAGCGATGTTGTAGGCGTCTGCTTTCTCGAATGCATTGAACAACAATTTATCGGTTTCCATATCAGGGCAGGCCATCATGGTAGATGCCATTGGCTTGAATTTGATCTTTCCCGTGGCAGGAATTTCAAAACCCCCGAAAAAGTTGTTGCACCCACCTGTTCCGTAGGCGCGCATTTTCAACAGATCAAGCTTCAGGTGTGCCTCTTTCATGGCCAGTCCATCCAGAGGAATGGCTTTTCCATTCACTTCGATCAACTTCCAGTAGATATTGTGCAGCTGCGCTTCCTCTTCGTTGAGCATTTTTTTCTTCAGGATATACATCTCAGCCAGTTCGCCCTTGATACGGTTTTTTTCGAGATCGAGCTGAAACAACAGGTTTTCGCCTACCTGATAGTGGGGTGCGCCATTTTCCATGCCTTCCAGCGTAATGATATTGCCCGATTCGTCCCAGCTGAACGAACCGTTGCCGGCAAAGGTGTTGTTTTCTTCCTTGCCGAGATAGGTCATGGTGATTTCGTAAGTTTCGTCATCGTTCAAATGGATCGTGGTGGCAATACCTTCGCAGTCGGCGCATGGTAAAACACCTGTATAGGTGCCTGCCCAGTCGAGCGAAAGTTTACTATTGTGTGCCGGATCAGGGTTTTGCGTAGTTTGCTGTGGCTGATTGCATGAATGAAATGAAAGCATTCCTGCCAAGATAACGACTACAGTAAGAATGGACTTAATTTTCATAATCATTTGGTTTATTGGCGATTGTTTAAAAAAGTTTTCCAACGAAATAGGGTAGCATAACCCTCCACCAGGGCCAGTCGTGGTCCACATCGTTGCCCCAATAATCGATCCAGGCAGGTATGCCTTTTTCTTCGAGTATGGCTCTCAGCTCATCAGTGTCGGCAATCATCTCTTCCTCCCAGGCGCCGCGTCCGACAGCTACTACGATTGTGTTCTGCCTCAGTCGGTTGAGGATACTTTCGTCGCTGAGGTTGCGCAGATAATGCAGGGGCGAGTTGAAGTAAACCGTATCGTCCATCCAGTCGCCAATGAAAAGCTTCAGGTCGTAAATGCCGCTGATCGCTATCACGGTATCGAAAATAAAGGGATGCCGGAAAAAGAAGTTGGCGGCATGATAGGCACCCATGCTGCAGCCCGTAACGGCGATTGTTCCTTCGGATTGATTGCAGTGGTTGCGGATAAACGGAACCACTTCGTTTACGATATAGCCATTATACTGTTCATGCCGCGTGCCACGGTGATGCACGGCCTCGCCCTCACGCGTCCAGGCCTCGGCATCCAGGCTGTCGACGGTAAACACTTTAATACGTCCTTCGTTGATGTGCAGACTAAGGGCTTGTATCATCAGGTAATCTTCCGCCTCGTGAAAGCTACCGCCCTGGGTTGGAAAAATGAGCAGCGGTTTTCCGTAATAACCGTAAACTTTCATTTCCATGTCGCGGTGCAGCGAAGGGCTGAACCAGCGATGATGTTCCGTATGCATATCTTAGTTTTCAAATTCGTGAATAAAACGTTGCATTTCAAGCATTTTTTCCGGGTTTTCATGCCTTACAAGGTAGCAGTAGTTGCCCATGGCCCTTGCCAGAGCCGGATCGAGCGGCCCATGAAACACTACAGATGAGCCAAAAGTTTCAAGAATCTTTTGGGTATCGTGCTTGTACTTAAACTTGTCCTTACGGCCTACAAAGCAAACATGAAATTTCCTTTCAAAAGTAAACTCATTTTTATCATTTACGACCATATCGGCCCAAACCTTATAAATGTCGATATCGCTCGCGAAGTTCCACATATCGGTTGTGAAGCCGCCGGGTGGACGCATGTTTACTTCCAGGGCTATAAGCCTTCCTGTATTGTGTTCGCGAAAGAACTCAAAATGAAAAAATCTTCCTTTCAAACCAAAGGCTTGGGCAACTTTGCGCCCTGCCTCTTCAAGATCGGAAGGAATATCGCGAAGGGTTAGGATGTAAATATGGGTGTCCTCGTTCACGGTTTCCATCACACCTCTTTCGTTTTGCATGGCATTCCAGTACATCAGCTTGCCCTGCTTGTCAACGAGGCCATCGAAGGAGAAAATGGTGCCCTCCACGAATTCCTCGAAAATGTAGTCGACTTCGGGCATGTCGGCAAAGAACTCATCAACACCTGCCTCTGAGACTATTTTATAGGTTCTCGCCGCTCCTACACCCGAATTGGGTTTGGCAACAACAGGGTAACCAACTTCTTCGATAAAAGACATTACTTCGGCTTTGCTGTGCATCACCTTTCCTCGGGCTACATTGAGTCCGGCCGAAAGGAAAACCTTTTTCATCTCCGACTTCAGCTTGATCTGCGCCAAATTGTCAACCCTTATACCTTCGATGTTGAAATCGGTGCGCAGCCTAGCTTCGGTTTCGAGCCAATACTCATTGTGGGCATCTATACCGTAGAGCTTGCCGTAGCGATGCGTAAAATATCCCAAAGCCCTCAGCAATTCATCATAATTATGA
>DAIOUP010000104.1:0-6667 GCA_036759465.1 Bacteroidales bacterium | reverse complement strand
CCTCAAAGCAAACAATTAGAAAAAAGAAAGGTTGGCCCGCAGTAGCTTTTCTTCTCAGGGCCTGATAATGGTGAAATTTCCCTCAGGTTCGATGCGGATGATGGTGCTGGCCTTAGGCATGCTGATCACATCCTGGTAGAGATTGACGACATGATCAACACTTTTGATCAACTCCTGAGATATCTGCTTGAAATATAGCGGCGTAGGCTGACCGGCAAAGTTTGCCGAGGTAGAGGCAATGGGGCCGCCAAACGCCTGAACCAGCGATTTGCAGAAGCTGCTGTTGGTTACACGTATGCACACCGAACCGTCAGGACCAAGGGCATTCCGGGCAAGATTTTGTCCGGAAGGATAAATAATGCTTAATGGGTTGGCCGAATTTTGTAGCAGGTCGTAAGCCATCGGTGGGACATCCTTGACATATTTTGACAGATTGGCCACATCGTCGATAAGGGTGATCAGGCTTTTGCTGTCGGTGCGGCGCTTGATTTTCAGCAGTCTGTTTATCGCTCTCCGGCTTGTAGCATCGCAGCCGAGTCCCCAAATGGTATCAGTAGGATAGAGGATAACCAAACCCTTGCGCAGCGCCCTGGCGGCCTTTTCCACTTCTTCCAGATAAAAGTTCATAGCACTGCCGTGAGTTGTGAAACCTTGATATCATTGGCGCAGCGGAAATGACCCTGCGGACAGCCTTTCCTTCCGTGAAGCCCGCACGGCCTGCAATCCAGGTTTTCGGCAATCTGCACAATATGCGAAACATCCGATAGCGGTCCGAAGCCATATTCGGGCACGGTGGAACAAAAAACTGCCGTTACGGGAGCATTTACCGCACTGGCCAGATGCATGGGCGCCGAGTCGTTGGTGTAGTTCATCAATGCGTGTTTCATCAATGCGGCCGACTGCAGCAGGCTGAGCTGGCCTGCTAGGTTGACCAGATAAGGACGTCCGGTCACTTTTTTTATCCGCTCGCATAGCGCAATGTCGGCTTTCGAACCCAGGAGCAGGATGTTAAGATTGCGGTGAAGGGCCTCCACCAATTCCACCCATTTTTGTTCGGGAAATTGCTTTGTGAACCAAAGCGAAGCAGGCGAAATGGTTATGAATGGGAGCTTTGTGTAGCCCGTGATGCGATCGTTGTCTGTTTTTGAAGGATAAAGAGCGGGCTTTGCAGGAGCGATTCCGTTTAAAAAGCTGAGCAGGGCATGATTGCGCTCCACTTCGTGCGGCGAGCCTACTGAGGCTTCGATGCGGTGAGGATAAGCATGATTAAAAAAACTGCTGAGCGGATTTTTTTGAAAGCCACTTGTGATTTTTGCCCCGCTTAGTAAGGTGATCAAACCACTGCTGAAAAAACGCTGAACGTTGATTACCAAATAGTAACGTTCTTTCCGGATGGCTGTAGCAAGCTTAAGCAGCGAACGGTACTTCTGCTTTCGTTTGTCCCAGGTCCAAACTTTTGAAATGTAAGGGTGCGCTTCGAACAAAGATTCGTAACCAGCCCTAAGTAAATAATGTATTGTCGCATCTGGAAATCGTTGATGTAAACTTTTGGCCAGTGCAGTGGATAAAACCACATCACCAATCGAAGCGGTTTGGATTATCAGAATTTTTTCGGGCTCTGGTTGCATAGGTTCGGGTGCCAAAGTTAATCAGCGCCGGTCAACCGGCAAAATTAAAGCCGATGTAAATTCGTCAAAACACTGCACACGATTGTAATTTTTTGCCTTTCAACGAGCCTTCAACTGTTTTGCCAATCCCAAATGCTGATAGCCCGTTGGTCTGCATTCTATTTCCATTTATCTTTAAAGCTAAAACTTTCATATATGATTAGACATAAACGTTTACAGGCGCTTTCAGTCATGCTATTTGCCTGCATACTGGGAAGTATTTTTTCGGTTAATGGGCAGACAGTTAGGTCGTTAGTTTCGCATGAAAAAGGCTTTGTGCTCAATAGTCCGATAAAGGAGACGCTCGGGCATCGCGCTTCGCCACGACAGTTTGCTGATACACCGCTCAGCGAAGAAGTCGTTTCTTCACTATTGTGGGCGGCCAATGGCATCAACCGCCCGGAATCGGGCAGGCGTACAGCTCCTTCGGCATTGAATGCTCAGGATGTTGATGTTTATCTGGCAGATAATCAGGGTATTTGGTTATATGAGCCCAAAGAGCACAGGCTTAGAAAAGTCGTTGAAGGTGATCATCGTTTGCTGGTAGCAGGCAGTCAGGCCGATTTTGCAAAGGCGCCGGTGTTTTTGTTGCTGGTGTCGGATATCAGCCGCTTTCGCATGGGCGAGCAGGCGCAACGAATGGAATGGGCTGCCCTCGATGCCGGAATGGTAGCCCAGAATGTGCTGCTGTTTTGTGCATCGGAGCATTTGGCTTGCCGGCCACGCTCATGGATGGAAAAAGATAAGCTACACAAATTGCTCGAAATGAGCGACAATCAGCTCCTGATGCTCAATATTCCTGTGGCTGTGGCTCCCTGAAAGCCATCAGAACACAACGTCAAACGGACACGTCGAACTCCCGGAGTGCGTCGTAGAGCGAGGATTTGAGGTCGGTCGAAGGTTTACGCTTTCCAATAATGAGTGCACAGGCCACCTGATATTCGCCGGCCGGAAATTTTTTGCTTACCGTTCCGGGTATGACCACCGAACGGGCGGGTATGCGGCCTTTGTATTCGACGGCTTCTGAGCCGCTCACATCAATTATTCTGGTGCTTTGCGTGAGCACCACATTGGCTCCCAGCACCGCTTCGCGCTCCACATGAACGCCTTCTACCACGATGCAGCGCGAACCGATAAAGCAGTCGTCTTCAATGATCACCGGCGAGGCCTGAACCGGTTCGAGCACGCCACCAATGCCAACACCTCCGCTGAGGTGAACATTGCGGCCAATCTGTGCACAAGAACCAACCGTTGCCCAGGTATCCACCATGGTGCCGCTGCCCACCCATGCACCAATGTTTACATAGGAAGGCATCATAATTACACCTTTTTCAATGAAGCTGCCGTATCGTGCAATAGCATGCGGTACTACCCTCACGCCCTGAGCTGCATAATTCCTTTTTAGCGGTATTTTATCGTGAAACTCAAACGGCCCTATTTCGATGGTTTCCATCTGCCGGGTGGGAAAATATAGAATGACCGCTTTTTTCACCCATTCGTTCACCAACCAACCCTCCTCCGAGGTTTGTGCAACGCGCAAAAGCCCTTTATCAAGCTGATCGATTACTTCATTTATTGCTTTGCGATATTGTTCATACTGAAGCAGGCTGCGGTCGGTCCAGGCCTCTTCTATCACTCTTTTTAGTGCCGGAAGGTCCATGATTTAAGCAATTTCTGCGCTAAGGTAAAGCATTGCCGGGTTTCGGAGCGCTTTAAAGCCAAAGTGTCGCTTTGCTATTCTTGCTAATTTTGCAGCCTGAATTAGTTGTCAGGCACTTATGGGACGCATCATGGCCATCGATTACGGACAAAAACGCACCGGCATAGCCGTAACCGATCCACTGCGCATTATTGCCAGTGGTCTGACAACCATTTCGAGCCATGATGTAATTTCATACTTGTCTCAATACGTTAAAAATGAACAGGTTGACCTGTTTGTTGTTGGCGAACCCCGCGATATGATGAACAAGCCTTCGGATGCATCGCGTTTTACAGAACCTTTTGTAAAACGCCTTTCAATGGCATTTCCACACATTCCTGTTGAACGCTACGACGAGCGTTTTACCTCGCGCATGGCTTTCCAGACCATGATCGATGCCGGGCTTGGAAAGAAAAAACGTCAGGATAAAGCCCTGGTCGACACCATCTCGGCCACGATAATCCTGCAAAGCTATCTCGAACATCATAAAAACGATTAATATCTCGGTTCAATGATACTGCCCATTGTAGCATATGGCCACCCGACCCTGAAAAAGGTTGCCGAGGATATCACCCCCGATTATCCGGGTTTGCAACAACTCATCAGCGATATGTGGGAAACCATGTATGCAGCGCATGGTGTTGGCCTGGCTGCGCCTCAGGTGAATAAGTCCATCCGGCTCTTCGTTATCGATGCTTCGCCCTTTGGTGAGGAACACCCTGAACTCAAGGACTTTAAGAAGGTATTTATCAACGCCCACATCACCGACGAAAGGGGCGAAGAAGTGACAATGAGCGAAGGCTGTTTGAGCATCCCTGGCCTCAACGAAGACGTAAGCCGCAAGCCGAGTCTTACGATCACCTATCTGGACGAAAACTTCAACCCGCACACGGAAGAATTTTCGGGGTTTGTGGCAAGAGTTATCCAGCACGAGTACGATCATATCGACGGCGTACTTTATGTCGATCGCCTGAGTGCCATGCGTAAGCTGCTGCTAAAGAACAAGTTGAAAGATATTTCTGAGGGACGTATTGAAGTCGATTATAAAATGATTTTTCCGGGACTTTACAAAAGGAGGAAGTAATATGATGCTGAAGATGAGTAGTTTAAGATTTGTTTTTCCAACTTTGATTATGGCTCTTTCCCTTGTTGCATGCATCCCTGGTAAGAAGAAACAAGAACCAGTCGATGATAAGATAAGTCAGCTGGAAAAAGCCTTGTTCGACGAAGGCGGAGTTTACAGTCAGGACACGGCCCGCATGCTGATGGATCTTTATGTTCGTTTTGCCGACTCGCTTCCGCATGATGAAAGGTCAGCCGAGTACCTATTTAAGGCAGCCGACCTGAGCATGTATTTTTCCGATCCCGGGCGTACTATCTGGCTCCTCGACAGGCTAATGGCAAGATATCCTGAGCATGAGAAGGCCGCCATGAGCCTATTCCTCAAGGCTTTTACCTACGACACCCGCTTCGATGATACAGCTTCGGCAAGGCATTTCTATCAACAGTTCATCGAACGGTATCCACAGCATGAGTTTGCGGGCGAAGCCGAGGCTGCCATACGCAATCTTGGTAAAAGCCCCGAAGAGCTCATTCGGGAGTTCGAGCAGCGAAACAACAATTGATTTTTCAATCAATCGCGAACGACTCGCCTCTCTCCGGTATTGCTATGTTTTTAAAATTACGGTCGCTGAGCCATCCTGCATAGTGCTCGGCGGCTTTGGTTTCACCATGAACCAAAAAGACGCGCTGTAGTTTTTCCTTGTTTTGGCATTCTAAATAATCACCCATTTCCTGATAGTCGGCATGGCCGCTGAATGCGTCGATGCTGAAAATTTCGGCCCTAAGTTTGTGAGGGGTACCGAAAATGGAAATCTCATCGGGTTTTTCCTGAATTCTGGCTCCCAGGGTTGAGGGGGCGCAATAACCAACAAACAGAATGCTGTTTTTCGGATTGTCGATATTGTTGGCGAGGTGGTGTTTGATCCGGCCCGCTTCGGCCATACCCGAAGCCGAGATGATGATGGCCGGTTCGTTGAGGTTGTTGAGTTGTTTCGATTCTTCAACATTATTGATGTAGTGCAGGGCATTGAAGCCAAAGGGGTCGGGGTCGCTTTCGAGCACTTCAGCCACATGCTGGTTCATCTCGTCGAGGTGCATTCGGAAAATGTTGGTAGCATTCACGGCGAGCGGACTATCAACGTAAACAGGTATCTTGGGCAGTAATCCCTGGTTGTAGAAGTTGTTCAGCAAAAAAACAATTTCCTGGGCACGGCCAATGGCAAAAGAAGGTATGATAAGCTTACCTTGTTTCTCCACACAGGTGTAGTTTACAATTTCGAGCAGTCGTTTTTCGGCAGCCTCGCGGGCTTCGTGCAGCCGGTCGCCATAGGTGCTTTCGGTGATCAGGATGTCGCAATGTGGAAAAGCCTGCGGAGCCTGCAGTAAATAGTTGCCAGGCCGGCCTATGTCGCCGGTATATCCGATGCGGGTCATGGTGCCGAATTCGTCGAGCTCAATAGTCACCACCCCGCTGCCCAGCATATGCCCGCTGTTGGTGAATTTCACCTTTATGTTATTATCGATGTAAAACTTGCGGTTGTAGGCCACGCCGATAAACAGTTCCAGACAGGCCCTGGCATCTTTTTCGCTGTAAAGCGGTGGTACCGGCTGTAGCCCCTGACGCTGGCGCTTTTTGTTGAACCAGACAATATCCTGTTCTTGTATGTGCGCGCTATCGGGCAGCATTATGGAGCAAAGGTCGCGGGTGGCATGGGTGCAAATGACCGAACCGCGAAAGCCGTTTTTATAGAAAAATGGGATGAGACCTGAATGGTCGATATGAGCGTGAGTAAGGATAATGTGGTCGATGCTGGAGGGATCGACACCCGGATCGCGGTTCAAGGCGTCGGTTTCCAAACCTTTTCCCTGATACAATCCGCAGTCGAGCAGAATGAACTTGCCATGACGGGTTTCCAGAAGGTGCTTGCTCCCGGTAACCTGCCGGGCTGCTCCAAGAAAAGTGAGTTTCATTGTATTAGCCTCTATGATTTCCTATTCAAAGTTAGACCAACTTTAAGGTTACGTATCAAACTCAGATAACCTAAATATGGACTGACGGCTTACATTGGCTAAAATTTAACAGTTTCTACCCGTATGTATGTAATTTTGTATGAAATGCGCCGCGCATTAAAGATGAACGGCAAGGCATTAACATAAAACTTTATTCTGATGAAAAAGCTAATTCTGAGCGGCTTACTTGCCACAATGGCATTCACGGGAGCTTTTGCTCAATATGCCA
>DAIOUP010000103.1:0-6694 GCA_036759465.1 Bacteroidales bacterium | reverse complement strand
ATTTCGATTTATCCGCAAACTGTGGAGGCTCTTTCACGACGAAAACAATAAACCCGATATTTCTGAAGCCCCGGCCGCCGAAGCAGAGTTGCGTGTTTTGCATCGAACCATAAAAAAGGTGGAAGACGATATCGAGCGGTTCTCTTTCAATACCGCGGTTTCAGCTTTCATGATTTGTGTTAACGAGCTAAACGAACTACATTGCCGTAAACGTGAAATCCTGCAGCCGCTCACCATTCTTGTTTCGGCCTATGCCCCGCACATTGCCGAAGAATTGTGGCATTTGCTTGGCCATGCCGACAGTGTGGTACAGCAGCAGTGGCCAAAATACAAGGAGGAATACCTGAGCGAAAATTCATTCAGCTATCCGGTTTCGTTTAACGGGAAAACACGATTCAAGCTTACCTTGCCAGTGGATATGCCTGCCCGCGAAGTAGAAAAAGCCGTGCTGGAAGCTCCCGAAACAGCAAAATATACCGATGGTAAACCCGTTCGAAAGGTGATCGTTGTCCCAAACAGAATCATCAACATCGTTTTATGACATTCAGGAGGTTTTTGTGTCATTTGCCAGGATTCTTTCTGCTGGCCTTGCTGATGATGTCAATGCAGTCAGGGGCGCAAAACCTCCGCAACCATCCCAATAATGCCTGGGTTACAGGCGAATTTCTTCGTTATAGGGTATACTACAATTCATTACTTACAGGCAATGTCACGGCCGGCGAGGCTACCATTGAAGTGAAGAACACCAGCCGGCGTTTTTTCGGTCGCGAAGTTTGGCAGATCGAAGCCCATGGTCGCAGTAAAGGCGCTTTCAACTGGTTTTTCAAGGTAAAAAACCGCTATGAGAGTTTCGTGGATAAGCAGGCGGTAATTCCATTCCTCTTTGTAAGACGCACCCGGGAAGGCAGCTATGTGAAGGACGACGACGTGTACTTCTATCCCCAGCAGCGGCTGGCAGTGAGTAAAACTGCACGCAAAGCTGTGCCTGACAATGTGCACGATTTTGTGTCGGCGCTTTACTTTATGCGCACCCTGAGTGTTGACGATTTCGACAAGGACGGCAATTACTTTATCGATTTCTTTCTGGACGATTCGGTTTACAACAGCAAGATTGTATTTTTTGGGCGGGAAGAAATCCGTACAAGTATGGGCACTTTTCGATGCCTGAAAATCGCCCCCATGATGGCTACCGGCAATGTGTTTGCCGATGCCTATCCCATGTTTGTTTGGGTAACCGACGACGAAAATCACCTGCCCCTGCTGGCTGAGTCGAAAGTGATTGTGGGCAGTGTGAAGATGGAATTGGTGGAAGCCCGGAACCTCAAAAACCCCATGAAGGCCAGGTTGAAAGAGTGAGGTATTTTTTGGCCTGATATTTGAAACCAGAACCAATCAACATAACTTTGATTTCATGCAACCACACAAAATAGTGCTGATCAGCGCTTTTACAACCATACTGCTGGTGATTGGCTCGGGGCGGGCCGGCAACAAATCGGACAACACCTACGAGCAGCTTTGGCAGGAGGCCAGGCAGCTCAGCGAGAAACAACTGCCGCAGTCGGCCCTGCAGGTGATCAACCGCCTTTACGACAAGGCTACTGTTGAAAGTAACCAGCAACAGATGTTGCGCGCCCTAATCTTCAGCTTTAGCCTAAGGGAATCGTTTGAAGACGGAGTACTCAAAAACGCCATCGGACAAACCCGCCAGCTTGCCGAGAAATCGGCCTTCCCGGTCAGGGAGATTGCCCATTCCATGCTAGCCGAGATGTACTGGTTTCATTACCGCAACAACCGTCACCGCATTCTGGACCGTTCGGCCACTGGCAGCCCTGCCTCCGACGATCCAGACGAATGGGATGCCACACGTTTTCGTGACCAGATTCTCTTTCATTACCAGCAAAGCCTCCGCAATCAGGCACAATTGGAGGGAGTGTCCACAAAAGACTGGGATATCCTGATCGAAAAAAATGAAGCTACCAACTTAGACCTCCAGCCCACCCTTTTCGACTTTCTGGCCGGCCGCTATCTCAACTTCCTCAGCAGCAGCGATGCAGCCCTGCAGTCGCGCATCCCGCTTGCAGAAACATTGCCTGCAAGCGTGTGGCAACCGGCTGCCCTTTTTGTGACTGTGGAACTTCCGAAACAAGACCACGAAACCCTGCTTCGCCTCCGCTTATATCAGCGTGTCCTCACATCCAATATCCGCCTTGGTAATAGCTTTTCGCTTATACACAATGAGTTGCAACGCTTTAAATGGCTGAACGAAATCACCAAAAACGACAAAGCCTGCTGGGAAGCCCTCAGCAGTTTGCAAAGCCAGTATGCTGCCAATCCCGCTTCGGCCGAAGTGGCCGCCGACAGGGCTGAGTTTCTCCGATCGGGCAAAAATCCCGACAACTTCGCTCTTCCGCTGGCCGAAGCCCTGAAAATCTGCGACCAGGCCATCAGCCGACATCCTGAAAGCCGGGGGGCTCAGCGCTGCGAAGTGATAAAGCGGGAGATTCTCGACAAAGACCTATCAATCGAAGTTCAGCGCGTAGAGTACCCGCAAACCCCCATTGCCGCTGAACTTACTTACAGGAACATCACCAAAGCCTACTTCCGCATAGCTCCCGTTAGCAGCAAAAAACTTACCCAAATAACACAGGAGTACGATTACAAACAACGCATCAAAGGGCTGTTAAGTTTAAAAGCATCC
The DNA here is from genome assembly GCA_036759465.1 of Bacteroidales bacterium. GTDB lineage: Bacteria > Bacteroidota > Bacteroidia > Bacteroidales > F082 > JALNZU01. Next base: position 3,996 of record DAIOUP010000103.1, on the reverse strand, counting down.
AACGAGTGGTATCAGGAAATGCCTTTCGAGCCCGATTATTCGCACCACTCGGGCATCATTGCCCTGCCTGCACTCAAACCCGGCTTGTATGTGCTGATGGCCTCGGACAACAAGGATTTCAAGCCCGACAGCCTGATCGTTTACGTCCAGTTTCAGGTAAGCCGCATGTCGTATCTGCAGGTCAACCGTCAGGGCACCAACACCCTTGTGCTGCTCGACCGGCAAACCGGCCAGCCTGTGGGCGGAGCAACAGTGAAAGCCAGCATCCGCGAATACGACTACAAGCTGCAGAAAACCGTCGAAAAAACCGTGCTGGAGCTCGTCACACCCAAAAACGGGCAGTTCAGCATAGGCCCCGACGACAAGCGACTTCCGCGCAACCGCTCGTTTTACCTCGAGATTTCGCGCGATGACGACACCTTGATGAGTGATAATTATTTCGACGTTTTCAAGGTAACAGAGCCCGACCGCACGCAACGGCGCACCTGGATTTTCACCGACAGGGCAATATACAGGCCCGGCCAACCGCTTTATTTCAAAGGAATTACCCTTGTCAAAGAACCCGGCGGAAAGTGGATGCCCGAACAGCAAAAACGAACCACGGTGAAACTTTTCGACGCGAACGGGCGCGAAAACGCTTCGCATGATCTCAAAACCAACGACTTTGGCTCGTTCGAGGGCAGCTTTGTAATTCCGCTTAACCTGCTTACAGGCAACTTCCGGCTGAGCAACGAGCTGGGAATGACCTTCGTTCAGGTGGAGGATTACAAACGGCCAACCTTTGAAGTAAATTTACAACTACCTGAAGACCAGATATTGCTTGGCGAAAGTGTTACCCTAAAGGCCACGGCAAAGGCTTTTGCAGGTTATCCCATTGATGGCGCAAAAGTGGAATATCGTGTTGAACGCCAGCAATATTTCCCCTGGTGGCCATGGTGGCGGCCATTCCCTATGCCGGATGTCAAACAATTGATCAAACAATCCAATACGACCACTTCCTCTGACGGCAGCTTCAACATTCAGTTCGATGCCCTGCCCGACCATACTCAGGCGCAGGACGACCAACAATATTACGATTTCGCCATCACCGCCTGGGTCACCGACCGCAACGGCGAAGTCAGGCAGGGCAGCATCAGCATGCGGATTGGCAACCGCTCGCTGCAGCTGTCGGGCAACATTCCCGAAAGTGTAAACCGCCGGAAAACCAATACGACTCAAATCAGTTTGACAACGGTGTTGGGGAAATCGGCTGCGGCACAAACCACCATGAACTTCTACCGCATCGAACCTAGAAAAAAGGCGGTGCGCCCCCCGATTTTCGAGACACCCGACCGCAAATTACTGGACGACAACACACTAAACTCACTCTTCCCTAACGACGACTTTTACACACACCCTTCACCCGACAGCCTGCATAAGAGCCTTGTTTTCACCACCCAAATGCTTGTGAACGGCAAAGCCCCTGCACTGCCCGAAGCGGCTTCCGGGTGGCCCGAAGGCGAATATCTTGCCGAATACATCAGCACCGATCAGGCCGGAAAACCTGTGAAGCTGCAACAACGTTTCACACTCTACGAGCCGGCAACGAAACGCATTCCAGACAGCAAGCTGTTTTGGACAATGCTGGAGGCCGACAGCGCCCGTGTGGGCGACACGCTCAACCTGCTGCTGGCTTCGTCGCTGCGCGGCATGCGGGTGATGGTGGAAATCAGTTCGAACGACAAGGTTTTTCAGCGCAAATGGATGAACATCGGCAGCCGAAAGCAAGGCCTGAAACTTGTTGTAGGTCGCGATCACATTGGCAGCCTCAGCATCCAGGTGAACGGCATTGCACTCAACAGGCATTTTTATAAGGTATTCGACCTTCGGATTGCCGATCCCGAACAACAAATGGACATCAAACTCGAAACCCTTGCCGAGCGTTTGCAGCCCGGAAAACCCGAACGCTGGACAGTGCGCATCAGCGGTTTCGACAACAGGCCTTTGTGTGCCGAACTGCTGGCCGCCATGTACGATGCTTCGCTCGAGCAGTTTAAGCCTCATCGCTGGAACTTCGACCCTATCCCCGCATCACCCTTTGCACAGCGCTGGATGAGCGACAACGGCTTTGGCACCTACGACAGCTGGGTGCTGAGCGAGACCGAAATGCCCGACATCATAATCCCTCCACTCGAAGCACCAATGCTCGAATGGTATGGCTTCGGTTTCAGACCTGTGTTTGTTGGCGCCATCCGCACCAAAGACCTGCGGCAAAGCCAGCCCGCCATGGCAGTTGACATGGGCAATGTGATTTCGGACCAATCGGCCGAAGCAGGAAGTCCTGAAGAAATCAGCCGGGACAACAAGGCTGATGCAGCCCGCAACCTTCGAAGCGACTTTCGCGAAACCGCCTTTTTCTACCCTCAGCTCACCACCGACAGCCTAGGTCGTGTAAGTTTCAGCTTTATCCCGCCCGATGCCCTCACCCGCTGGCGCCTGATGCTGCTGGCCCACACCATCGGACTGCAGCACGCCTACCGTACCTACGATTTTGAATCGTCTAAACCCCTCATCGTGGCCCCCAACCTCGCCAGATTTTACCGACTGGGCGACACGGCCGTCATTGCCTGCAAAGTGGTCAACACAGGCAGCGAAATCCTCGACGGCATGGCCATGCTCGAGCTAAACGATGCCCTGTCGGATGCATCCGGAGGACAGCTGAAGGACGCTGCCCGCAAACCTTTTGTGCAACTCATGCCTGGTCAAAGCACCGAAGTACGCTGGACGGTGATGCTCAACGATCCCGCTTCGCTGCTGCGCTTCAGGATATCGGCCTCGGCCGGCACCTTCACCGATGCCGAAGAGCACCTTGTTCCATTACTTCCGTCGGGCATTCGCCTCACCGAAACCCTGCCGATGTTCGTAAAAGGCAACAGCAAGGGCACTTTTGTGCTTCCCGGACTCGAAAAGCCATCCCCCAAAGAACAAAACCTGCAGCTCAAACTGGAAATAACCACCCATCCCGCCTGGGTGGCTGTGAAAGCCCTGCCTTATGTGGTAGATGCCGGTTTTGAAAATACCGACAACATCTTCCGCCGTTTCTACACCAATACCATGGCCGACAAGGTGGCCGGTTCCATACCCAACTTTGCTGCAGTCCTGGCTTCGTGGAATCAACCCGGAAGCAATGCGCTGGAGTCGGAACTTTCGAAAAATCACGATGTAAAGATGCTGACAATTGAGCAAACGCCCTGGCTCAGCGAAGCCGAAAGCGAAACAGCACAGCGCCGGCGCCTGACATTGTTTTTCGACCGGAACCGCATTGCCCTAGATAAGGAGGAATCGATCACAAAGCTGGCCGGCCTGCAATTGCCCGACGGCTCGTGGCCCTGGTTCCCCGGTATGCGCGGCAACCTTTGGATCACGCAAAGCATACTGAAAGGCATTGGAAAACTGCGTCGTCTCGATGCCAGCCTGACACAGAATGCCACCATGAACAATATGGTTCAGAAAGCCATTGACTATTCCGACCGGCAAGCGGCCGAACTCCATGCCAAGTGGAAAGAAAAGGATGCACTGAACGGCATTCACCTGCAATTGCTCAGCACGCGCAGCTACTTCCCCGAAACTCCGCAAAGCGACGAAGCAGCCAAAGCTTATACCCACTTTCAGAAGTTGCTCGAAAAAGACTGGAACAAACTGGGCATCAGCGATCAGGCTGAGGCAGCACTGCACCTGCAGCGCATCGGAAACAAAAAACCGGCACAACAGATAGCTGCATCCCTGCGCGAAAGAGCGGTGCGAAGCGACAAGCTGGGCATCTGGTGGAAAGCCGGCCGCCTGGGGGACGAGGCCTTCTCAATCGAAACCCATGCTTTGCTGGTGCAGGTGTTCGAACTTGTGGCCGGCGACAGGGCCACAGCCGACGGCATCAGGCAATACCTGCTCAGTCAGAAGCAAACACGCCGTTGGGTTTCGGGACCTGCAACCGCCGAGGCGGTGTATGCCCTGCTGATG
>DAIOUP010000102.1:0-6712 GCA_036759465.1 Bacteroidales bacterium | reverse complement strand
ATACAGATCAGGTCTTTACGGATATACCTATTTGGAATAGACTGGGCTGCAACCAACAATATTGTATGTTTTTTCAGGCTTTGCCTTTAGATTGCTTCAACTGATTCCAATCGATGTAGTATAGCAGCTTAAAGCTCAGGTTGTTAATTCCCGGAATCTGACCTAACTCAACCATATGGTCGAAATAGCCGTTTAACGCTTGTTGCCCGGATTTTCGGTCATTTACAGCCTGTTTCCAAATGAGGAGTAGCTCGCTGCCCGGCAGGAAATTCCATCGGAAAAGCAGATCCAGATTAAGGTTGTTGATCACAAAATCCTCATCGGCATTGTAGTCGGAAGGATTAAGATCGCCCTTTTCTGTGAGTATGTAAAAATCCTTGTAATCCACCTGGAGAATGTAATGCCTCATCCTAAGTACCAGCGAAGTATTGGCACTAAAGGAGTAATCGAATGCCACACTTCCTGAAATTGTACTTACATCCCGACGCCCAAAGATTATTTTTGTGTTGATGCTGTTTGAGCTGTCGCGTACAAATCCCCTGTTATTTTGTTGAAGGTCGTAGCTGATTGTTGGAATCAGTATGGCCTGATCGTTAATGCGCCAGCGAGGGCTGATGCGGGTGCTGAAATTGTATGCGCCCCAACCTGGAACCAAAGAGAGGTTGAAGCGATAATCGGCAATTAATCTTTTACGGTAATCTGGCGACCCCCAGAAGCCGAAATTGTAATCGGCCGGTTTATTGAAAGGGATTCCTTTTCTTCGCGCTTCAAAAAAATCGACCTTGCCAAAAGGCTGTGAGTTGAAATACCCTCCCAGGGTCAGATGATTGATCAATGTAAAACGCCCGTCTGCCTGAAAGTAGGTTGAAACATAGGCAAAAGGCCGGTATTGATAGCTTTGGTTGAATTTACCTCGCAATGACCATTTAAGCAAATTGCCCTTTGGTTCAAATTCATTGTAAATCAATTCAATGCCTGAATTAAGTTCATTGTTGTGGCGTATAAATCCCATCTCATTTGGATCGAATCGATCGCTCACCATGTTCACCCAGATACCTGGCCTGAAGCGTCCGCTGATTTTGCCAAAACTGGCCAGATATCGTGAGCCGGCCTGTCCGGGATCAGCACTGAGAGTAAAGTGCGACGTACTGGCCATACCATACCACTCGAGACTGTTGCTTTTGTTGCGTAGTGCAGTTTCTGCTCCGGTTACGAAAGCCGATTTTTTCCACTCCGGACGCCAGACATGGGTATTGAAAAAACTTACCTGACTGTTGTTTGGCAGGGCCTGCTCGAGGACGATCATATTGTAGTTGGTCAAGGGCTCGGTGGTAATGTTCTCGTAAACTCCTTCGGATGTCGTGATCTCGGCCTTTGCGGGAGCGGTTACTGCGTTGAACAGGCCCACGGCAAGTCCGCCCTGCGTTTTACCGGTCAATTTGGATGCATTGATGAGTTGTATGCTTTCGGGATTGCGCCTGATGTTATCGGGATTGAAGGTTGAGGCAACCTGACTAAATTTGCTTGGTTTACCCCCTATACGCCTCGAATAGAATACGTTGCCCTTGCTAAACAGCTCTGTTCCTTCAGTAAAAAAGGGTCGCTTTTCCTCATAATATACCTCAAAAGGCGATAAACTGTAAACGTATTGATCCGATTCTACCTGACCGAAATCGGGTATCAATGTCATATCGAGTGTAAAGCTTTCGGTGAGTCCTAACTTGAGGTCCATGCCCATATTGTAGGCATTGCTCCAGTTTTTTAGTTTTCCATTATGCGTTGCTCCTGCAGAAATGTAGGGCGTGGCACTGATGCGCAATGGCGGTTCGATGGCGTAAGGCAGCACCATTCGGGCCATTTGTCTGTTTTGACTTTTCTGGTTGGCATCCAGAGGGAAGAATGTACTGATTTCACGATAGCGTTGCACGCTGCGAAAGAAATTAATGTTCCAGTTCTGAACCTCCCCATTTGGAAACCGAAGTGCTGAGTAAGGAATCATCATTTCAGCCGTCCATCCAGCTTCATCAATATGCACTGCAGAGCGCCAAACGGCATCCCAATTGAAATCGTCATCGTTGTCGCCATTGGTTTTTGTATCGACCTGCACACCGCGAACCGTGACGAAAAATCCATAAGCATTCAGTCCGTCACAAAATGGATCTAATTTAAAACCAAAAGCATCGGCCATGCCAAAATCATCGCGCTTCCGAAGTTCGGTAATCAGACTGTCCGGACGAGGATCTTCGATGCGTGCACCAACATAAATACCTCTGTCATCATAAAGCACCCAAACCCTTGTTTCGAAGCTTGCCGGTCGCAGGTTATATGGTTCTACCTGCGTAAAACCGTTTAGCTCAACGGCTGTTTTCCACACATCCTCCTCCAAGCGACCATCAATGTCGACAGGCCTTTGAATGCGGGTGGCTTCGAAAGTCTTTGGCGCTTCGTGTGCTTTGATGGAGTGTGCTATCAACAGCAACAAGGCTGATAAATAAAACAGTGGAAGAGGTTTTGCCATATGAATAAAACAACGCATCAAATGTAGCTCTCGTGTGATTGCGTTAACAACAGTTTCAAGTTATCGGCGAAAACTGCCCAATTTGCGCAAACTGAAACTATTCTTAAGTCTCAGCAAGCGCTTTGTAGATTAGGTAATTCTCATCGTCGAAGCAGACAAAATAGATTCCATCAAAAACTCCGGGATGAGCTTCAGCGAACTGGATTACCGTTGCTATGGCAATTGCTGCAGCTTCTTGTTTTGGAAACCCGTAAACCCCCGTCGAAATGTTCGGAAAAGCTATGCTTCGGCAATTGAGCTGCATTGCTTCTTCAAGGCTTCGACGGTAGCATGAGGCCAGGAGTTCTTTTTCATTGTAGTCGCCACCTCTCCATACAGGGCCAACGGCATGGATTATATACTTTGCCGGCAACCCGAAACCGCCTGTAACTTTAGCATCCCCTGTTTCGCAGCCGCCCAAAAGTCGGCAAGCCGCGGCAAGTTGCTCGCCAGCAGCCCTGTGAATAGCTCCATCGACACCTCCGCCACCTGCAAGCCTTGTATTGGCAGCATTCACAATGGCATCGACCGCCATGCGGGTGATGTCGCCTTTGATGAGCTTGATGAGGTTTGCCGTGTTCATATTCTGCGGACAAAAAGCTGCCCGGTGTGATACGATATCACTTCAATGTCCTGACCCTCGTCGGCAAAACCAGTCACCAATGTGGCATCGAAAAGTTCATTGTCAATCATCACTTTTCCCGAGGGCCGAAGCATCGTATGGGCAACACCTTTTCGGCCTACCATATCCGAATAATCGGCAGAGGCAGTGGTATAACCATCGCTGGCGTCTTGCACGTGTTGTAGTGCCAGATGCCCTAATCTGTTGGAAGTGAGAAGCCTGCGACTCAGGTAGATAGATCCCGCAATGGCTAGAAAAACAGCGATGATCACGGTGAAGACGGCCCTGACAAGTGGCGAAAAGTCGATTGCCATTCCTTCAGTTGTATCGAAACTTTCCACCATGGCAAAACTCAGGCTACCCACCATCAGGATTAGACCGGTTACACCGGTAACACCAAATCCTGGTATGGCGAATATCTCTACCAGCAGCAGTATCACGCCAACTACGAAAACGATGATCTCCCAATGTGAGGCAAGTCCCTCCAGATAGAGCGGAGCAAAATAAAGAACTGCCGCAGTTATGGCCGCTGCCAACGGGAAGCCTACTCCCGGTGTTTGCAGCTCAAAGTAGAGCCCTCCGATGATCAGCATGATCAAAATGCCGCTGATGACAGGTTTTATCAGGAAATTAATCACCTTGTCCATGGCACTGAGCTGATGCTCAACAATCTGGTATGGTTCGTGGCCTGCGCGCTCTAATACTTCTTCAATGGTTTCGGCTTGACCTTCGCAAAATCCATGTCGGATGGCTTCGGATGTGGTTAATGTGAGCACTTTGCCCGAATCGGAAACGCCTGCTACATAGATAGATGGATCAACCATGGCCTGAGCGATTTCCGGATTCCGGCCCTTGGCTTCGGCCGTGCTGCGCATCATGGCCCGCATATACGATTGGAATTTGTCAGGCACAACTTCCCCCGTTTGATTTACCACAGTGGCAGCACCGATATTTGCACCTTTTACCATATATATGCTGTCGCAGGCAATGCTGATGAGCGCGCCAGCTGAGGCGGCGTTGTTGTTGATAAAAACATAAACCGGTATACTGGAATTGAGAATCTTGGTCCTGATCGAATCGGCCATGTCCACCATTCCTCCATAGGTATTCATCTGAATAAGGATGAGATCGGCCTTCATTTCCTGGGCGCTTTTAAAAGCCCTTTGCGTAGTTCGCCAAACCGGAGGAGCAATTTCTTCCTTTATGTGAAAAGTGTAAACAAGTGTTTTTTCCCTGACAGGATTAAGGCTATCAGATTTTTTGTCCTGCGCCTGAACAAGTCCGAGAAGGTTTATAACAATAAAAAGCGCTGATATTAAGAGCTTTAACCGGAGTGTTCTCATTTGATAAATTTTTATAAAAATATTCAAACTCGGCATACATAGGGTCTGTTTTCAAAATGAATGCTTCATCTTTTGAGGGATTGATGCTTAAGTCCACCAGATCGATAACGAGCTACATCCGACTAATGTTTCATAAGTTCCTGAAGGCCTTTATTAAAAGCATACCTTTGTAAAAAACGTCGCACAAATTGAAATTTTCTGATTTTGGTCTGGCCGAGCCCATTGTTGAAGGGCTGGATGCCATTGGCTTTGAAAAGCCCACACCCGTGCAGCAACAGACAATCCCAATAATAATGCAGAAGCGCGACTTGATTGCGTGTGCACAAACCGGAACCGGCAAAACAGCCGCATTCCTGCTACCTATCATGGATGCCATTATTCGTGAGCCAAATCAGGGCACTGGTATTAAAGCGTTGATTATTGCCCCCACGCGTGAGCTGGCTATTCAAATCGATCAGCAGCTCGAAGGACTGGCCTACTTTGCCAATGTGAGTTCCATTGCCGTTTATGGCGGCGGTTCCGGGTCGCTTTTCGATCAGGAAAAGAAGGCTTTGCAAAAAGGCGCTGACGTTGTGGTGGCCACACCTGGTAGGTTGATCGCACATCTCAATATGGGCTATGTCGATGTCAGTGAACTGCGTTTTTTGGTGCTCGACGAAGCCGATCGTATGCTCGACATGGGTTTTCTTCCTGATATACACCGTATTATCAGTAACTTACCGTCCGACCGGCAAGGCTTGTTATTTTCCGCTACCATGCCCGATGGCATAAGAAAATTGGCTTCGGGTATTCTGAAAAATCCTGAACAAATCAATCTGGCGGTGTCGAAACCAGCAGAAAATGTGAAGCAAAGTGTTTTTTTGGTGCATGAGGATCAGAAAATTGCGTTGGTTGAGCATCTTCTCGGAAATGATGATTATCCGCTGGTCCTTGTCTTCGCCGGAACGCGTCAGTTGGTTAAGGAAACGGAACGCGCACTCAAGAACCGCCGTTTGAGCGTTAGGGCCATCCACTCCGATCTTAGCCAGGAAGAACGCAACGAGGTTATGAATCTTTTCAGGGCAGGACAAATCAGGGTGCTGGTGGCCACCGATATTGCCTCCCGGGGCATTGATGTCGATAATATCAGTCTGGTAATCAACTACAACGTTCCGGCCGATGCCGAAGACTATGTGCATCGTGTGGGTCGCACCGCGCGGGCTGCACGCACCGGAGAGGCCATCACTTTTGTTTCGCCCAAAGAGTTTGGCAAGTTTCGCCGCATAGAAACTATGCTGGGAATGAGCATAGAAAAACATATTATCCCTCAGGAGCTTGGCGAAGGTATTCCTGTTGGAAATTACGAGAATTACAAAGGAAGGGGTGAGGGAAGAGAAAAACAAAGGCGTAAAAAGCGAACGGTGCACCCAGACAAAAGGACAGGAGAACGGGGTAAAAGTCCGCTTTCGAAAGCAGATCAGCAAAACAAAAATCGCGATCGTGAAAAGGTAGCCCAAGCTCAGCAAAAAAAGAAAAGAAGGCGCCGACCCGGCAGATCGGGTGGCACTAACCAAAGCAATGCCTGACGTGGCTCATTAATTCAGGATAAACCTCAGGGTTCGCTGCCACAATGTCCGTTCCGAAAATATAATCGGAGCTGCCATCAAAGGTGCTCACTACGCCGCCGGCCTGTTCAACAATAAAGGCTCCTGCTGCAATATCCCAGGGGTGCAGGCTGTATTCGAAAAATGCCTCAAACCTTCCGCAGGCTACCCATGCCAGATCGAGGGCGGCGCTGCCAAGCCTGCGCACACCGCGCGAATGTCTCATCATACGATCAAAGAGCTGAAGGTAGGCGCTCATCCTGCTAAAATCGTGGTAGGGAAACCCCGTGGCCAGCAAACTTTTGTCAAGGTTCCTCGTCTTGCTCACAGCAATTGGCCTGCCGTTCAAAAAAGCCCCGCCACCAAGCCAGGCCGTAAACATCTCATTTCCTGGAATATCGAAAACCACACCCAAAAGAGTACGTTTGTCCTGTTGCAAGGCCACACTCACCGAATAAACAGGTACACCATGAATATAGTTGGTTGTTCCGTCCAATGGATCGATGATCCAAACCAGCCCGTTTCCTGATTCACTTCCGCTTTCTTCTGCAAGAAATCCCGAGCCTGGCAACAGTTTCGAAAAACCGGCCTTGAGCATTTGCTCAGC
>DAIOUP010000101.1:0-6718 GCA_036759465.1 Bacteroidales bacterium | reverse complement strand
CAGTATGCCGGTCAGTATGTTTATGTGGCTTTCAGGCACTACAACGTTACCGACATGGACCGTATCGTTCTTGACGATATCGAGATTTTTGTCCGCGATTAATTCAAAAATTTGTTTTGGTAATAATTTCATGCCACTGCTAATCAATCATTAACAACAATAAACACAATCGCCTATGAAGAGAACAATTCTACTTTCGATTCTTGTGCTGATGATGGCATCTGCCCATGCACAGCGCAATGCAGCCGCCGTAAACTATAAGCTCACCTGGGAGGTGGCCTCTACAGCCAATACCGTGGCTTACAGGGCTGAGCACTATGGCGTTTTCCTTTCGACAACCGGCACAAACCCAACCGACTTTACCATGTTGTTTGAAGAAACACTTCCAACTACTGTTCCCAATTGGCAGCCCCAGCCGCGCGAACTCGACATCAACAGCTATGGAGGTCAGACTGTTTACATTGCCTTCCGCCACTGGAACATCACCGATATGGACCGTGTGGTCATCGACAATGTAAAGATTAAAATTGTTGAGGCCGGCGTTCCTGATGTGCTTCTGCTTGATGAAGACTTTCAGGCTGGTATCAACGATCCCGCAGGCGAAAACTGGCTTCCCACCGGATGGACTAAGCTGGATGCCGATGGCGACGGACGCAACTGGTTTTTTGGCGTTCGTCAGAACAATGCCGCTATGCGCAGCGAATCGTGGGCCACAAACCCGCTTACCCCAAACAACTGGCTAATCACACCTCAGCGTTATATTGGCTTTGTTGGCAATGCTGAGGTAAATGCGCCTCAGGTGACCATTTACCCCAACCCCGCTACCAACTTTATCAACATCAACAGCCAGACTGCCATTCAGCGTATCACCCTCTCCGATTTGCGCGGACGTCAGGTATTCGAAACCAGTGCTACCGATGCGCAGATGCGTATTGCCGTCGATCACCTGCCTGCAGGGTTTTACTTGCTCAGGATGGTAACCAACGAAGGCACTGTTGACAAGAAGATTCAAATTCGTCATTAATTGCTGCTTGCACCTCAAACGTAAAAAAGCCCGCCATTGCGCGGGCTTTTCCGTTATTAGCAAGAGGTTCTATTTCAATTCGAACTCTTCTCCGGGTAGGTAAATGCTGAGCTTCAAGCCCTTACCACCAATCAAATGATCTTTCCCGACGTTGGCCTTTGAAGTATTTTGCAGCACAACAATTTGCGACAATCCGCTAACCCTTGCTCTAGCACCTTCCACAACGAGAGCAGTAGATTCATCAATGCCAATGAGCATATCGTCAGGATTTTCAAGTGCTGTTGCAATGAGGCGATTCATGCGCTGCCTGCGGATAAAGTGCTGATCGATGATGGCTCCTTCCAAAAGACCCAGACCTTTGGAGAGTTCAATGTTGCCGGACTCTATCGTTCGGTAACCTGATTCGTCGTTTTGGTGCCTTAGTTGACGACCAGTTATCATCTTTTTACTCTGAACGGCTGCCCCGGCACTGGTGCCGCCGACAACAGCGCCATTTTGATAGGCATCAAGAATGGCCAGGTGCAAAGGCGTATTTGCAACAACTTCCATAAACCGGTTTTGATCGCCACCACTGATAAATATCAGTGAGGCACGTCGCACCGAGTCGATACGAATTGGTGACATTTGATCGGACGACGGAAAGTTGAAGTTGAATACCCTATCAAAACCCAGATCAGTGAAATCTTTTTTGAAATAATGAAAGGCCGAATCGGGTTCGCTGCTGGCCATAGGCAACACCACGGCATAATGCCCGGGCCGGTCGAGTGCAGCCAGAGAAGCCATCTCGGCGGCCATTGTGAGCGGTCGTTTACCTCCACCAATGATGTAAAGCTTGCCTTTGGGCTGCGAAGCAAACGAAGATCCGAATGCTGCAAGAACAATAAGCAGGATGACAGAAACCCTCGTTTTCATTGCTTTACGAATTTAGATACCATGCTCTTGCCCTTTTCAGGTTGAAGACTTATGACGTAGAGGCCTCTCCTTAGGCCACTGATATCGATAGGCTGCGACGGGTTGATATCACCCATATACACGAGCAATCCACTACTGTTAAAAATGCGCAGACGGTATGTGGACTGATCAAGACCTTCAAGCCTGATAAAGTTGCTTGAAGGGTTAGGGCTTATTCTTAATGAAAGCTGAAGTTTATCGTCCGGAAGACCGGAGTAAGTGTCGAGCGTTTTAATTGTGCTTTGGTCCATGAGGCTGAGGTTAAACTGATTGAATCCGGCCACGCCTCGCGGGAGCCCGCTGCTTACGGCACTTTGGGTAGTGCGCGCTGCCGGAGTGCCCCGGTTTTCGATGATCATGGTAGGGAAATTCCCATAGGCGGTCATTTCGAACTGATTACCGTTAGGCCGGAAATGCGCTATGGCATCGTCGTGAAGCCAGATGCCGAATTGAAGGCTGTCGCGCACCATGGCATACGGAACCGCTGTTGCAGTGTTTTCAACGTCGGTAACAGGGCTGCCGGTAAAGGTGTTGGGCATCACTATGGCCGAGCGAAGCAATCCGAGCCCGGGCTTTAGATCAATGAGTCCGTCGTAGCTGGCGTAAGTCTGCTCGTAGTTGAGCATAAATGTGCGACCGGCGAAGCGACTGTTGCCCCCTACAAAAGCCACCGCTGAACCAAGGGAAAACATACGATTGCGCATGGCCTGACCAACAGGTGTAATCATGAAATCCATCAATGCCTGGTAGGTGGCCGCTGCGACGAGAAATTTATTCGTTCGACCTATTTTTGCCTGCCAGATGAGGCTGTTTCCGCTGGTAGCCGATGCAACCAAAACGGCAGTTGGCCTACCATTGGTGCTCAGCCAGTTAGCATAGGTTGCAACATTGCTTTCGCTTCCTGTGGTAATGATAAGGATGGTATCGGAGGGATTTCCTGTCTCGCCAAGCATGGTGAGCATTTGCTGGTTTTTGTTTAGGGCCTCTGTGGCGCTCAGCCAGATGCGCGAAGCCGGGAGTGTGCCGTCGGAGCGGGGAGGGACCAATTGCGTCAGACCGGTCATTTCCAATGTAGCGATATTGAAAGTGCATCCGTGGATCATCTGGCTTACCAACACATTGTTGGCCAGCAGCTTGGTGCCTCCAAGGCTAAACTGATTGCCTTCGCCACTCCTGTAGATACTTGCAGCTCCGGTACCATAAACCGTGGCATTAAGGTTTTGGTCAATGCAGACGGCAGTTTTATCGTCCACCCCAATTCCAAGAATATCCTGATTCTGATCGAGCTTCCATTTGCCTACAAATCCCAAAGTTCGGCCAAAACGCCCCCGTTCGGCTACATGGCTGTCGAAAACGACCCCCGGCAAAAACTGGAAAAAGTTGTCGCTTAGGGTCATGTACTGGTTGTGGGGGTTGGCCAGCGCTTCGTCGGAATAAACAGATCCGTTCAGGGCCGTATAAACTACTTTCGACAGGATATGCAGGCCTGCCGAGGTGCCGCCCACCACACCTCCACGGTTGAATACCACTTCCACGGCCTGCTGCAGCAGGGTATTTCGGTAGCGGTTGTAATAGTTAGCCTGATTGCCGCCACGGAAAAAGATCATGTCGTAGGTAACCAAACTGTCGTAAAGCGCCTGGGTGTTGGCGGCAGCCTGTGTGGCCACAGGAAAGTTTTTTGCAAAACTTGCGCCTCTGGCTACAAAGTAAGTTGGTAGCCAGGATGTGGGACTCGTTTCGGTACCTATTATGGCAACCCTTTTATTAGGAGCCTGTTGAACGGCCCAACCATACGGAGCGTCGCTCCAGCTGTTGTAATTTTCGCTTCCACCCCCAACCACGAGCAGTTTACCGGGCATTTGCGCACCGAGTAAGAATGGGAAAAGCAAAATCAAAAGCAGAATGCTTATTTTATGTTGCCGCATAAAATAATGGTGTTTGATGAGGGTATAAAGTTAGTTTTTTCTGCCCTTAAAAAAGGATGAATGCTGCAATAGCCAGTAAAAATGCCATCGCAGCATTAAAATGAGTTTTTGTTGCGGGCGCTTTATCAGTACGACGTTTCGTCCATTTTCACTTTACCCCAAAACGTCTTATAAACGAAGAAGGTGTAGATTACAACAAGCGGAATGCCGATCACGGTCATAAGTAGCATGATGCCCAGCGACTTGTTGGATGAAGCGGCATTGTAAATGGTGATGCTGTGGGCTGGATCGATAGTCGAGAATATCATCACTGGATATAGCTCAATGGCGACAAGGATGAGCAGGAAGCTCATGGTGAGTGCCGAAAACAGAAAAGCCTGCACATACTTTTGTTTGCTCACGAGCCTGGGAATATTGGCAATACTCAGGGTTGCCAGCGCCGGGACTATAAAAAGAGCGGCATTTTCGCTTATGGTGTCCGAAAGATGAGGAAGATAGATGAGGGTGTAGACGGTCACAATAACGTACGACACGATAAAAAAAATCATTGCGCTTTTGAGCAAATCGTTCACCTTCTCAAAAAGCCGGCCTTCGGTTTTCATGGCAAGAAACAATGCCCCATGCATCATAAACAGTGCAAGCGTTGTGATACTCACCATCACTGCATAAGGATTAATAAAGTCGAGCCAGTGACCTGTGAAATGGTGTTCGCTGTCGAGCGCCATGCCCTGCAACACATTGCCAAGAACCACACCAAGCAAAAGGGCCATCATAATACTTGAAATGCTGTAAGCAATATCCCAGCTCTGACGCCACCAGTACATCTTTTCCTTGCTGCGAAACTCGATGGATACCGCCCTGAAAATGAGCATCACCAGAAACAACATGAATGGAATGTACATGGCCGAGAAAGCCGAGGCATAAAGCAACGGAAAGCCAGCAAATAGTGCACCGCCGCCGATCACGAGCCACACTTCGTTGCCGTCCCACACCGGGCCAACGGCATTAAGGGCGATGCGCCTGTTGCGATCGCCTTTAAGGAATAAGTGCCAGGCTCCGGCACCAAGATCGAAACCGTCGAGAATGGCATAACCTGAAAACAGCGCGCCAACAACCAAAAACCACCAGGTGGGATAATCTATACCAAGAAACGTTTCCATAAGCTGCAATTGAATTAATTAACCAGTTGATCGGTAATGGTTTCCTGAACCGGCCGGCCTTCTTCCGCGCTCTCATCGTATGGTCCGGACTTGATTTTTTTGTCGAGCATGTAAAGGAACAATACAAAGAGAAGGGCATAGACCAGTGTGAATAAAATGAGCGAGAACAGCACGTTTTGGGCCGTGACGGTTGGCGAAAAGGCATCGGAAGTGCGCAACAATTTATAGACAACCCAGGGTTGACGACCCATTTCGGCTGCAAACCAGCCAAATTGATTGGCCAATTGGGGCAAAATCACGGCAAACACGAATATCCACAGCAGCCATCTGGTTTCGAATAGCTTACCTCTCCACCACATCCATAATCCAAAGACTGTCAAGGCGATGAAAAACAAGCCAAAGGCTACCATGAGGTGATAAAACTGAAAAATGGCATTCACCTGTGTAGGTATTTCATCTTTCGGAAAATCGTTCAAACCAGGCACAGGGGTGTCGAAATCGCCGTGAATCAGAAAGCTTAGCCCGCCGGGTACGTAGGGGCCGTATACCTTTTGCTCCTTATGATTTACCCAGCCAAACAGGTATAGGTCGGCGCGGTCGCTTTGGTTGTAATGCCCTTCGAAAGCGGCCAGCTTCTCGGGTTGGTTTTTTGCAACGCCCGATGCCGAGCTGTGCCCCGTTACCAATTGCATCACCGAAAAGAATGCTGCCACAATCAAGGCCAGCCCAAAAGCCCTACGCGACATTTCAACATAACGGCCTTTCAGCAGGTACCAGGCATGAACGCTCATTACCAGAAAAGCGCCCGCAATCAGCGCGCCAATCCAGGTGTGCAGGATACGGTCAACACTTGAAGGATTGAAAACCATAGCCCAGAAGTCGGTGATCTCGGCGCGCATCTGGTTGCCATGCTCAACAATATGATATCCGGTGGGCGTTTGCTGCCAACTGTTGGCCACTACAATCCACACAGCCGAAAACATTGAGCCCAGCCAAACCCCCAATGTAGCAATGAAATGAACGATGGGTTTCACACGATTCCAGCCAAACAGCAACACACCCAGAAAGCCACTTTCAAGGGCAAAGGCAAAAATCCCCTCGGCTGCAAGCGCACTACCAAAAACATCGCCTACGAAACGTGAGTATGTGGCCCAGTTGGTGCCAAACTCGAACTCCATGACAATGCCTGTGGCCACACCCAGACCAAAAGTAATGGCGAAAATGCGTGTCCAGAAACGCGCCAGCTGTTCGTAAAGCTTAATACCTGTACGCAAATAAGCACCTTCATAAATGACCATCATCAATCCAAGGCCTATGCTGAGCGGCGGATAGATGTAGTGGAAAGATACCGTAAAAGCGAACTGAATTCTTGAGAGTATTTCAACATCCATAAAAACAACAGTTTATTCGTGGGGTGAGGCTCGGATGATCTCGCCTGATTGTTTGCCATTTAACTTTTACAAAACTAAACCATGTGTTAACGTCTGAACATTTGAAGTCAATTTCTTTTTCGGGTAGTTAATGGATAAAAAAAGCAGCCTCACTAATTTATAATGTTTCTAAATAGTATATTAACAACTAAACAGCTGAAAAACAAAATTTTACATTGATATTTAGAACCTGCATAAATTAACTCCCTGACAAAGATAGATATTATA
>DAIOUP010000100.1:0-6782 GCA_036759465.1 Bacteroidales bacterium | reverse complement strand
ACATATCCCTTATTGCAGGCAAAAGTGTCACTATTGCAACTTTTTCTCTCTGGCAACGGGCCGGCACAGGGAAATATTTCCGCAAGCCCTTATCAGCGAAGCGATTTCGAGAAGAGACTACCTGGAAGGCGAAACAGTTCAGACGATCTATTTCGGCGGAGGAACTCCTTCATTGTTGGGCCCGGAGGTGATCGGGGAAATAATCTTAAGGCTTTCGGAGCTGTTCGACCTGGATGCTGATGCAGAAATCACGCTCGAAGCCAACCCCGATGATCTTGACGAAGCCTATTTGAAGCAGCTTGCCAAAACCCGCGTGAACCGGCTAAGTATCGGAATTCAAAGTTTCAGGGATGAGGACCTGCATTATCTGAATCGCGTTCATGGTGGACAAGATGCTTTGCAGTCGGTACAGCGGGCTAAGGAAGCGGGTTTTCACAATCTGACCGTCGATCTTATTTATGGTATTCCCACCCTAAGCCACGAAGCCTGGAATCAGAATCTCGATACTTTTTTCGCTTTAGGTTTAGCCCATCTTTCGGCCTATGCCCTCACCGTAGAGCCAAAAACGGCTCTCGATCACTTAATCAGTAAAAGAAAACTATCCCCTGTTGATGAAGTTCAAACTGCCACGCAGTTCGAAATCCTCCTAAACCGAATGGAAAAAGAGGGTTTTGTGCATTACGAAATTTCCAATTTTGCCAAGCCGGGGCATTACTCGCGCCACAACAGCCTGTATTGGCTTGGCGGACATTACCTGGGTCTGGGGCCTTCGGCTCATTCATTCAATGGTCGCACAAGGCAATGGAACGTGGCAAGGCTTGATCAGTATGTTAGCGGCAGTGCCACCGAAGGTGTGGTGCAGGAAAAGGAAGTGCTCACCATAACGCAACGTTATAACGAATATGTAATGACCTCGTTGCGCACCAGCTGGGGGACTGATCTTGAACATATCAGCTCGGTTTTTGGAGCTGGCATGGCCGAATTTTGCCTTAAATCAGTTCAGCCGTTTATTCATAAGGGTAAGATAGTGCAAACCGGGAGTCGGCTTTTCCTCACAGCAAAAGGAAAACTCTTTGCCGATGGCATAGCCGCCAGCCTTTTCGCCGACGAGGCAGTCTGACAATTTGATTTGTAGGTTGCGCCGCTCCATTTTAGGAGTGACCGCCCACTACAATTCTTAATATTTTGATATTTAGGACAAAGAATCTGACAAGCTGCCAGGGGACGAAGCTGCGCCAGAATCTGGTCGCTTTTGTTGGCACCGGCGGATACGATTCTTCGGTGTATGGAGTAATGCTTTTGTTGTACATATCATTGACATTTAATTTGTTGCCTGTAGATTGATATTTTATTCCGGAAGCAGCCACCAGAAGGGGTAGCCTTTGGCTTTGTGTAAAAACATATAATGCATAAACCACTTGAGCCAGTGACCTGCCAGGCCGGGTTCGCCCATAGTAAAGCTAATGCTGCGGCCGTAATCGGGGTATTTATCGAAATCGGGTACAATGGGGAATACGGTCATGGTAGCTGCGACGCCCTTCGTCATTCCGAAGCCGGCCGAAACGATGCAGGCTGCACCCATCTTTCCCATGGAGGCACGGTGCTTCAGCTCGTGCTCTCCTTTCTTGATGAGATTAATGATATTTAGTGCAGTAATTTTTCCCATAACGCCCGAGGGCATACCGGTTCGTGGTGGTGTTGGGAAAATGGGAGTGCCATTTTTGCTGGTCATGGGCTTCGAGATGCTGTGCGGAGGGGCAAATGCGATGCCGGGAGCAAATATGTTCGGATAGTCGGGATTGCGGTAGGTTGATGGCCAGTCGTCGATGTTCCATTCTTCGAAAGGTTTTTGGGTATAGTCTGCATCCACTTTCATGAGGCCATTGGGAACAAACAATCGGGAGCTTATGTCGGCCCCAGTGGAATCGAAGGCTCTCATACCCGCCCCTGCAAAGGAGGGGATGAGCATCGAAAAGTCGAATTCGAGGGTATGGTTTTCACCATCAAGGGTTTCGTAGTGAATCAGGCCCGGTTCTACTTTTTTCACTCCTGCCCGTTTGATCCAGCTGATGTTATTTTCGCGCAAAAAACTCTCCGCAAACACCTTTGTACTGGTGATATAACCCCCTTTTTTAATGTGTGCACCGCCCATGCCAAAGTCGCCAAGCTCGTATTCGTTGGTGATCCAGGTGAGCTGGGCCATATGCTCCAGTTTACGCTTGCGTATTTCGAAAGCTACATTGAGGATGTATTCGAATGCCGCTCCCTGGCAGGTGGCCATGGGATGTCCGGTGCCAATCACGATTTTTTGTGGAATGCCCTGCTGCATTTTACGGATTACCTTTTTAAGGCTCTCCCAGGCATGGGCGGCATGATCGTAGGAGCAAACCGAGACGGTGTTTTTTCCAGGGCCAAGCCCTTCTGTTGCCTCAAAATTGAGTTTGGGGCCAGTGGCATTCACTAAATAATCATACTCAAGTCGTGTAGTTTCGCCACGTCTTTCTTCCGAGGTGTACTCTACCTCCACAAAGGGTTTGTTCCCGTTGTGTCCTTCAGGGAAAATATTTACAGCCTTTGCCTGATGATGCTCGATGCCCCAGCGTTTATAAAGGGGCTCCAGCTTGAATCGTACCTGGTCGATAGTCATGCGGCCAACGCCCACCCAGATATTCGAAGGAATCCATTGGTAATAGGCATTTGGGGCCACCACCACCACTTCATGTTTTTTACTCAGCTTTTTTCGCAAATAGGCCGACGCCGTATGGCCGGCTATGCCTGCTCCGAGTACAACAACTCTTGCCATATTGTGTGTTTGGTTTTAAGTTTGGAGCTCAAAATTATACAGACAAAATAAGGAATCAAAATATTGATAAAATTTGATGTTATTGAGAATGAATTGCAAACGAGATGTTAATTATTTGCCATGCTGCAATATTTAGATAGGGATATCGCTATGAGGAATCTCAAAGACCAGACCATGAATTCGAGAATGAAATTGAATGTTTTAGCTTCACTTTTAGTGCTGCTCATAGCAATCTCTTCCTGCAAGCACGATCCTGTTTTTCCGGATGACGGGCAAAATCCACCTCCAAGTGCTTTCTGTGATCCCGACACCGTATATTTCCATAACGAGATACTTCCACTGCTTAATTCGGGCTGTGCAGTTTCGGGTTGTCACAATGCAGCATCAGCCCAGGGTGGGGTGGTGCTTACCGACTACAGTAAAATCATCAGCACAGGTAAAGTGAAGCCCGGAAAACCCAATGATTCGAAACTTTACAAAGTGCTTATCGATAACGACCCTAGTGACCGCATGCCTCCTCCACCCCGAAGCCCTTTTTCCACCGATCAGATTACCAAGGTGCGCCGATGGATTGAACAGGGAGCTAAAAATAACCGCTGCGAATCAAACAATTGCGATACGCTGAATGTTTCATTTTCAGCGCATATTCAACCTATGATACAAAACAACTGCACCGGCTGTCATTCGGGCAACCAGCCTCAGGGTGGTCTAAGCCTTACCTCTTATGCCACCATAGCTGCTTCTGCTGCTTCCGGCCGGCTACTCGGAAGCGTGATGCACAGCCCTGGCTATGCCGCTATGCCTCAGGGGGCACCCAAACTCGACAATTATAAAATCACTCAAATCAAAAAATGGATTAATAATGGCACTCCCAACAACTAAACGCCTGCTGATTTCCATCAGCTTTCTTGCATTGATGAGCCTTTCGCTGAACAGCTGCTATAAGGACAATGAGGAAGATTTGTACGGAAATAATTGCCAAACGAGCAATGTTTCCTTTAGTACAACCATTCAACCTGTACTCAACGCCAGCTGCGTTTCGTGTCACAGTGGGGCAGGAGCTTCGGCCGGCATCCGCCTGTCGAACCACAGCGAGGTTTCGGCTGCCATTGATGGCGGACGTTTCATTGGGGCCATAAAGCATCAAAGCGGCTTTTCGGCCATGCCACCTTCCGGGCCGAAGCTAACCACCTGCCAGATCAGCCAGATCGAAGCCTGGGTGGCACAGGGCAAACCAAACAACTAGACATTGTTTACCAAAACCTGAATTTGATATGAAGCTTGCTACCAATTTGATTGTGATTTTTCTGTTTCTGACAGCCAATGCCATGGCCCAGAACAACCTACTCGATATGTTTGAAGACGAAACGCCCAAAACCGAATATGCCTACGCTACTTTCAAAGCTCCGAGGGTAGTTTACGGCCAAAGCGTGGAGCAGCCTGCCAAGGGCAATATGATGTTTTTGATTCAGCACAATTTCGGCTCGGTAAATTCTGGGTTTTACGACCTTTTTGGCCTCGACCGCGCCACCATGCGCATGGCTCTGGAATATGGGCTCAACGATAGGATAATGCTTGCTGCCGGACGCAGCACCTGGCAGAAAACATACGATGCAGGCTTAAAGGTCAAGTTGTTAGGACAGAGTTCGGGTCAAGTCAATATACCTGTATCACTCTCCTATGCAGCAGGTATGGCGCTCAGCAGCAGCCGCTGGGCCAATCCCGAAAGAAAGAACTTTTTCAGCTCCCGCTTATCCTACTACCATCAACTGCTCATTGCACGTAAATTCAGTCCCGGTGTGAGCCTGCAACTCAGTCCGACAGTCATCCATAAGAATCTTGTACCAACCCGCAACGATCAGAACACCTCTTTTGCTTTGGGCGCAGGCGGACGCTTCAAACTCACCCAAAGAGCCTCTTTCAACGCAGAGTACTTTTTCTATCCCTCGTCGCAAACAACAATGGAACGGCACGATGCCCTTTCAGTAGGATTTGATATCGAAACCGGCGGACATGTTTTTCAATTGCATTTCAGCAATGCAGGCGCAATGTTCGAGCGGGCTTTTATCACCGAGTCGGCCGGACGATGGGCAAAGGGCGATATCTACTTTGGATTCAACCTTTACCGGAATTTTGTGATAAAATAACAAAGCCTAAGCGCAAAAACTGGTTTAGCACCTTAACGGATGGGAGGAAGAGCTTCCGAAATTACTGCTCAGAGGTGCTTCTCCTCCACCTGCAGCACTTCGTAAGTTTCAGCGTCATAAACGAAAACCACTACCGAGCAATGCTGGTGTTTATAGGCAGCAGGCAAGGTGAGCTGATAGGTTTTGGTAGCTGAGTTTCCGGCCGGAGGATTGCTTAAGATCTGATCGCCCCAGATGCCGTTGACGGCTTCGCGCAAAACGTGCCTGTGCACATACTCTGCAATAACGGGCGTAGGGCCGGCATTGGGGTCGTTATTGCGTTGCGCGCTTACCAGACTATCTTCCACCAGACAAACCTGAAGTTTGAAATTTCCCTGCAAGGCTGTGAGGAAGGTGGTTTTAGCTGTGATTTCGAGTTTTCGGCTTGTAGTGTTGTAAGTGGTGCTCAGTTCGATTTTTGCAGTAGCTTCACTTTCCAAGGCTTCGGCCACCTTTGTAGCCCAGTTGCCGGGAGGGAAATGCCAGAAAGTGTTGTTTTTCAACCTGTTTATCAGCGCATTGGGGTTGCCGTTGGCCGAAATGTTGAAAAACTGATCCCATGCTTCCCCAGCCTGACTGCGGTAGTCGGCATTGAATGGGACCGATTGAGGCCGGGCAAAATAGCCGGCATGAACGGCCATAACAATCAGCCTGTCGCCGTAAAGATTTTTCAGGTTTTGGCTAAGCAATGCGGCAGTCGGGCAGTTCACACAGGTGTGACCGGTATAGTCTTCGAGCAACACTTTTCGGTCGGCAGTGCCCGACTGACCGGCTTGCTGCTTGAAAGGAGGTTCTATGACGTCGCAGGCTGCAGCAAGAATGGTGAGCAGAACCGCAAGGCCGGGTTTTATGAGGTGTTTTATCATAACCAATCAAATTAGAATGATGTTGAAAATGTGACAGTTACCCCGCTGCTGGCTGGCACCTGGCGGCAAACCCCGCCAACGCACACTACACCTTCGGCCTGTCGTCCGGCGCTGAGGGCAAGGCGGCTTGCTCCGCGCGTTGTTCCTGCCGAAACGGTGTAATAGTGCTTGCGCATTTCTTTGTCAGGGTTGCCAAAATTGTACTGATCGGCTACAGAAACAAACCATTTGGGAGCAATAGTGTATTCAGCCATCAGGGCCGCCCAGTCGCCCATATCTTGCTGGGTTAAAAGTGCTTGAGCTTCAACACGTATAGCCTTGCGGTTGCTGAGCTTGTATGTAAAATCGGCCAGCGCAATATTGGCCTCAACGGCTTCCTCACCAGCATGTCCCTGAAGGGTGGCTATGTCGTAGTGAAGGTTCAAATACTGAAATAAGCCTTTGAGTTTCGGGCTGAAGCGTTTGTCGATCTCAATGTTGAAATCGCGGAAAAACACATGGTCCGATACCGCAAAGAATTTTGACTTATACCCTTTCGTTCCGTCCTGACCAATGGCGGTTGTATCGTTCAGTGCAGTTCGGGCAATGTCGTTCACCTGGCTGAAATTCAATGCCACAGATGTTCCGTATTTACCGCCCAACAGGCTGCCGCGCGGAATTTTGTAGTTGAGCTGAAGCTGCATGCCCATTTCTCCGTTCGCCTGTGTGGCGTAAGGATATCTGCCAGTCAGGCTATAGGCGTGAATGCGGTTGATAGGAGGAATAAAATTGATATCCAGGGCGTTGCCGAGCTGCGAGCGGTCGCTTTTAAAACCCATATTGTCTACCCGTTTCAGTTGCATCACTGCCCCAAACCCACGTGTGGCATACGAAAGGGAGGCCAATGCCGACTGGCCTTCGCGATAGATAAAATTGTTGGTGGCAGAG
>DAIOUP010000099.1:0-6798 GCA_036759465.1 Bacteroidales bacterium | reverse complement strand
GAATACCTTCCTCCTTAACTTTCACCTTCGGTTTGTTGAATAATTCAGCCAAGCGGTCAAGTTCCTCCTGACTGACTTTCCGATTAACAAAAACGATGGCATTGCTGAGATCGCCGCCTTTGATCAGATTGTTCCCCAACAAAAATTCGAGCTCGTGCAAAAAAACAAAGGTCCGGCAGGGGGCAATCTGGAGAGCAAAGTCGCCGAGGCTTCCCATGCTGGCATTCTGCACATTAAGCACCTGAGTACCATAGTCGATGGTTACGTCGACCGAATAATCGCTGGCCGGACTGATGCTGAGCCAAAAACCCTTTTCATCATTGTCGATACGCAATTCTTCGTCGATAATCAGATATTCACGGGGTTCGTCCTGCACCTGAATACCAGCCTCAGTGAGTGCTTCCACAAAATAACGTGCACTGCCGTCGCGGATTGGCGTTTCTTCCATATCAAGCTCAATAAGCACATTGTCGATTCCAAGGCCCGTGAGGGAAGCCATCACATGTTCGATGGTATAAACCCTGGTGCCGTTCACGCCTATGGTTGTTCCGCGCGAAGTATCCACAACATTGCTTACATGTGCCTTTATCAGAGGTTTTTCTGGCTTGTCGACCCTGCAAAACACTACTCCGTGCCCGGTGGGCGCAGGTCTGAAAGTAAGCGTTCCTTGCTGTCCGGTGTGCAGCCCGGTGCCCGAAACACTCACCGGTTTTTTAATCGTACATTGATATTCAGTCATTTGGGGAGCTACAATGGGTATGGCTCAAGGCAAAATTTGGGCAAAAGTAGTTTTTTTTGTTACGCTGCCCCACCATTTCCTGCATCGAGCTGATTGAGACGCTCTTCCAGTTGCCGCAGTCGTTTGGCCATCTCGTCGAGGTTCTTAAAGTGAACGTGCACCCGCTTGAAATCGCCGATAGGGATGGCTGGTGTGCCAATAAGTAGCTGCCCTTTTTCTTTGATATTAGATCCCACCCCAGACTGGGCGCCAAGCTTGGTTTCGTCGGCAATGGTGAGGTGCCCGGCAAAACCTACCTGTCCTCCTATCATACACTTTGCTCCCAATCGCGTGGAACCACTGATACCAGTTTGTGCCGCTATGACGGTGTGCTCGCCAATTTCAACATTGTGGGCAATCTGAATCAGGTTGTCGAGCTTTACGCCACGACGGATTATTGTCGAGCCAAGCGTAGCCCTGTCGATGGTCGTATTCGCTCCTATTTCCGCATCATCTTCTATCACTACATTTCCTGTCTGAGGCACCTTATTATAAGTACCATCAGCCTGAGGTGCAAAACCAAAGCCATCGCTGCCAGCAACTACTCCTGCGTGTATGATACACCGTTTTCCAACCTGTGTGCCCGCATAAAGTTTTACGCCGGGATAAAGGATAGTTCCTTCATCGACAATACAATCGTCGCCCACAAACACCTGAGGATAAATCTTCGCTCCCTTTCCGATGACGGCCCGCTCACCAACAACGGCAAATTCGCCTATATATACATCATCCGATAGTTTGGCTGTTGACGAAATAAAAGCCATGGAAGAAATTCCCTTTTTATTGTCAGTAGTCCTATTGTAAAGCTCGAGCAGTCGGGCAAAGGCCGTGTAGGCATCGGCTACCCTGATGAGCGTGGCTTTCACCGGACGATCGGCGACAAAATCGTTGTTTACAATCACCACCGAGCTATTGGTCTCATAAATATATGAGGTATATTTTGGATTGGCCAAAAAACTCAGTGCGCCCGGTCTTCCTTCTTCTATTTTCGCTACGCTGTTCACTTTGGCGCCGGCATCGCCCTCCACCTGCCCTGATATTAATTGGGCGATCTGTTGTGCGGTAAATTCCATCGGATTGATAATTAAAGTGCTGCAAGTTACATCTTTCCCAAAAGACGGCAAAACCCCTATTCCCGAAACGGATTCTTCATACGTAACACGCTTATTTTCATTAACTTTCGTTTCTTTTGTTTAACGTTTTTTAACGCCACTCCTACATGGTGCGAGGTATCTTTGCGCCTCAAAAAAACACTTCGCAACATGGTTACGGATATCAGAGAACTGAACGAAAAAATTCAACAGGAGAGCCAGTTTGTCGATTTGATCAATATTGAGCTGGGCAAAATTATCGTTGGACAGAAGTCCATGACCGAGCGATTGCTCACGGGGCTCCTTGCCAATGGTCACATCCTGCTCGAAGGCGTTCCCGGGCTTGCCAAAACACTGGCAATCAAATCGCTGGCACAAACCATCAATGCAAGTTTCAGCCGAATTCAGTTTACCCCCGACCTTTTGCCTGCCGACCTAATCGGCACCCTGATCTATAGCCAGAAAAAAGAAGAATTTCAGGTGCGCAAGGGGCCAATTTTTGCCAATTTCATTCTGGCCGACGAAATAAACCGCTCGCCCGCCAAGGTGCAGAGCGCCCTCCTCGAAGCCATGCAGGAAAAGCAGGTGACCATAGGCGAAACCACTTTTCCCCTGCCCGATCCGTTCCTTGTAATGGCTACGCAAAACCCCATTGAGCAGGAAGGTACCTACCCGCTGCCCGAGGCGCAGGTGGACAGGTTTATGCTCAAGGTGGTGATCACCTACCCAAAAAAGGAAGAGGAAAAGCTTATTCTCAGGCAGAATATCGTCAATGAAATCAAAACCA
Organism: Bacteroidales bacterium; assembly: GCA_036759465.1. Lineage (GTDB taxonomy): Bacteria > Bacteroidota > Bacteroidia > Bacteroidales > F082 > JALNZU01. Next base: position 4,142 of record DAIOUP010000099.1, on the reverse strand, counting down.
TTTCAAAAACTGTTCAGCCGGCGGACATTATCAAGGCGCGTCAGGTAGTGAGGGAAGTTTATCTTGACGAAAAAATTGAGAATTACATCACCGATATCGTATTTGCCACCCGATTCCCGGGTGAGTTCAGGCTAAAGCGTTTCGAAAGGCTTATTTCCTACGGGGCTTCTCCGCGTGCCTCCATCAATCTGGCGCTGGCAGCCAAAGCCTACGCATTTATCAAGCGCAGGGGTTATGTAATACCCGAAGACGTTCGTGCACTGGCGCACGACGTGCTCAGGCACCGCATCGGGCTCACCTACGAAGCCGAGGCCGAAAACGTAAGCACCGAAGAAATCATCAGCGAAGTACTCAACACCATCGAAGTTCCTTAAGAACTGAAATTCAGGAACGGATATGAGCGGGAATACTATAGCCAACGACATTTTTTCCAGGGTCAGGCGCATCGAAATCAAGACACGCGGTCTTTCGCAGCAAATCTTTGCCGGTCAGTACCACAGCGCCTTTAAAGGACGCGGTATGGCCTTTAGCGAAGTGCGCGAGTACCAGTATGGTGATGATGTGCGTAATATCGACTGGAACGTTACCGCACGTTTCAACCACCCATTCATCAAAGTTTTTGAAGAAGAGCGCGAACTTACCGTAATGCTGCTCATCGACGTTTCGGGTTCAAACCTTTTTGGCTCGGGAAACCAGATGAAAAAGATGCTCGCGGCGGAGATTGCTGCTGTACTCGCTTTTTCGGCCATCAACAACAACGATAAAGTAGGTGTGATTTTCTTCAGCGACCAGGTTGAGAAATTTATACCTCCCAAAAAAGGTACATCGCACATTTTACGCATCATCCGCGAAGTGATCAGCTTCGAGCCAAAGCATCACGGCACAGATCTGGGCGAAGGTCTTCGCTTCCTGACCAGCGCCATTAAAAAGCGCTCGACGGCATTTCTCATTTCCGACTTTATTGCCGAGAACTTCGAACATGCCCTGCGCATTGCCGCACGTAAGCATGACCTCATAGCTCTTCGAATCACCGATAAACGCGAAACCGAACTGCCTCCCGTTGGGCTGGTCAGATTTGAAGATGCCGAAACCGGCGAAACGCACTGGGTGGACACTTCAAGCGAAGAAGCCCGCCGGTGGTATGCAACATGGATCTCGAAAAAAACCGAACAACTCAACAACACTTTCACCCGCAACGGCGTGGATAACGTGGTTTTGTATACCGACGACGATTATGTAAAACCCCTGATGCAACTGTTTCGTCGCAGGGCATAACCCAAAATCCAAGAGGCACAACCAAAACAGGTAAAGTATTTTTGAAATGAGACTATTGATTATCAGTTTGTTGATTGCTTTGCTGCCGACGGGCAACCATCTGGTCGCCCAAACGGTCGAAGCAAGGGCTGTTGCTGCCTCCGACAGTCTGCTCATCGGCGGGCAACTCAGGCTTCAGCTGCTACTTAAGATGCCATCGGGTTTTAATGCCGAATGGCCCGCATTTGGCGACACCCTCAACAAACATGTTGAAATAGTATCCAAAACGGCAACTGAAACCCTGCCTATCGACAACAACCAAAATATGTTGATGCGCCAGGAGCTGACCATCACCACCTTCGACACTGGCATCATCACCATTCCTCCAATCGATATTCGTTTTGCCCCTCCCGGCGACAGCATACGTTATGTGGCTTCCACCAATCCGCTGATGCTAAGGGTTTTTCTGCCTGAGGTCGATACTGCTGCTCCCATCAGGGCCATTAAAGGGATAGAGAAACAACCCATCACGCTGGCCGAAGTCTTGCCATGGATTTTCGCTTTAATCCTTCTTGCACTCGCCACCTGGCTGGGAATCCGTTATTATTTGAGGTATAAAAACCGACCGGTTGCCATAGACCCGATCGAAGCTCCCACGATTCCGCCTCATAAACTGGCTATCGATCAGCTTGAAGAGCTTCGGCACGAAAAGCTCTGGCAAAATGGTCGCGTAAAGGAATACTACATCAGACTTTCCGACATTGTGAGGGTTTACGTGGAAGCACAATTCCCTGTGAATGCCGTTGAGATGACCACTTATGAAATAATGCAGGGCCTAAGACCCTTAGGCATCAACGAAGAGGCACGTCAAAAGCTTCAATCGGCACTCGAACTGGCCGATTTGGTCAAATTCGCGAAGTTCAAACCCACGGCAATGGAGAACGATATGGCGATCAATCATGTGGTTGATTTTGTCATCGAAAGCTATGCCTCGGTAGCTGAAGGAGATGAAACTATGAACAAGAAGGAAGTGGCGTCATGAATTGGTTTTCCGACATAAGTTTTGCCAGCCCGCATTGGCTATATCTCCTGCTTATCCTGCCGGCATCAATTGCGTGGTATACCCTCCGAAACAAAAAGCTGCACCCCAGCCTGCGTCTGCCCGAAGCCGGCATGCTGGCACGCATACCCAAAAGCCCAAGGGTAGCGCTACGCCATACGCTTTTTGCGCTGCGTATGATGGTCCTTACGGTGCTTATTGTGGCGCTGGCCCGACCCCAGTCGAGCAGCCGCGGGCAAAATGTTACCGTAGAGGGCATCGATATTGTGATCAGCCTCGACATATCGGGCAGTATGCTGGCACGCGACTTCAGGCCCGACCGCATGGAAGCCGCCAAAGACCTTGCCGCTGAATTTATCAAATCGCGCCAGGGCGACCGCATTGGTCTCGTGATTTTCAGCGGCGAGAGCTTTACGCAGGTTCCGCTCACAACCGACCACAATGTGGTGCTCAACATGCTCTCGGTCGTCAAAAGCGGAATGATTGACGACGGCACAGCCATAGGCGACGGACTGGCCACTGCGGTGGCGCGCCTACGCGAAAGCTCTGCCATCTCGAAGGTGGTTATTCTGCTCACCGACGGGATCAACAACAGCGGCTCAATCGACCCGATCACGGCTGCCGAAATGGCCAAGGTGTTCGGCGTCAGGGTTTACACGGTAGGCGTAGGCTCGTATGGCACTGCACCTTATCCTGTGCAAACACCCTTTGGGATCCAACTGCGTGATATGCCTGTGGAGATCGACGAGCCGCTCATGCAGGAAATTTCGGCAAGGACCGACGGACGTTATTTTAGAGCCACCGACAACCAGAAGTTGCGCGAGGTGTATCAGGAAATTGACCGGCTCGAAAGGTCGAAGATCGACGTTACCGAATTCAGCCGGAAGTACGAGGAATACATGCCTCTGATGATTCTGGCGCTAATCCTCATCGCACTTGAGTTTCTGCTGCGTAATACCATTTTCAGAAGCATCACCTGAGAAGAACGTTATGGAAACCACATTCATAAGATTTGAGCGACCCGAAATGCTATACCTGCTGTTGGCGGTACCCGTGATGCTGGCGATCTTTCTCATTGCCAACTATCTGCGCAACCGCACCATGCGAAGGTTTGCATCGGTGGAAATGCACGATCTGCTTATACCACAGCGAAGCAAGGCACGTCGTTGGGTGAAGTTTTTACTGCTCACCACATCCTGGATTTTTGCTGTAATCGCCCTGGCCAACCCTCAGTCGGGGTCAAAGCTTGGCGAAGTAAAACGAGAAGGCATCGACCTTTTTATTGCGCTCGACGTAAGCAATTCCATGCTTGCCGAAGACATCATGCCCAACCGCCTCGACCGTTCGCGACACAGCATTATCAGGATGATCGACAGGCTCAAAGGCGACCGCATCGGCCTCATCGTTTTCGCCGGTAAAGCCTATGTGCAGCTCCCCCTTACCACCGACTACGCTGCGGCAAGGCTGTTTTTGAATACCGTACGCCCCGATATGATTCCTGTTCAGGGCACAGCCATTGCCGAAGCCATCAGGATGGCGATGCAGTCGTTCGATGTGGAAACACGCAACAAAGGCATAATTATCATATCCGATGGCGAAGACCACGAACAGGGTGCGCTTGATGCTGCAAAAGAGGCCTCGGCTGCAGGTATAAGGATTTTTACCATCGGCATGGGCTCGCCCGACGGCGTACCTATTCCGGTTTACAACCAGTTTGGAAAGCAAACCGGCTATCGCAAGGACCGCCAGGGCAATACTATAGTTACCAGACTAAATGAGGCCATTCTGCAGCAGATAGCCGCAGCCGGCAATGGAACCTACGTTAGAT
>DAIOUP010000098.1:0-6808 GCA_036759465.1 Bacteroidales bacterium | reverse complement strand
GCATGAGCATGATAAAGCCATTTCGCTTGCAAAACTGTGTACAAATCTGGAGTTCAGTATTGCTGATTCTCTCGCTGAGTCTGTACATTCCAGTGCAAGCCCAAAGGTCATTAAATACGGTCGACTCCACACGAGCGACCTATTTCAGCCACAGTTTCGATAGCCTTTTTCTTGGTAAAGTGCATGCCATCGATACCAATCTGCTGTATTTCAGTCGTTTCGATTGGACAAGCCTCGACGAATTCGGTATGGCTACTTTGAGCAATACGGCCAATCCTGCCCGATCATTGTTCTTTAAACCGGAGATATACTACGGTTACGATTTTTACCCTTCGGCCTACAGGCTCTACCAACGTAGCGGAAAAGACGTTCAATTCAGGCAACCGCTGTCGCCGCTCACCGAGATAAGTTATCTTATGGGTTCGAAACGCGAGCAGCACCTCAGGGTCAACTTCAGCCGCCTCGTCGCCCCGCGCACTGTGGTTGGGATGGACTACGGATTGATCAACTCACCGGGATATTACAAAAATCACCTGGCCGATCAAAACAATGTTTATTTCACTGCTCGTCACAATACCCGTAACCTTCGGTACGGCGCTGCTGCCTGGTATTTTCACAACAAGCTGACCAACAGGGAAAACGGCGGCATTGTGAACGACAGTATTTTCGAAAACAATATCGAAACCGACCGGCGTTTGTACAGCGTAAACCTTCAGGATGCTCAAAACCGCCTGAAGATGTCGGGCTTCGGTTTTGAACATTATTTCATCCTGCTGCCGCAGGTATTGCACCGCGAAGACGATACCGTTCCTCAGAAGCGCAACTTTCAGCTTGGACGCATCACGCACCGTTTTGAATATCTTCGCAATCAATGGGTTTACAGCGAGCGCTCGCCCCTCGAGAACTTTTACAAGCCATACGACTCCGTTCTTAACCCGCAAGGCACCTACGACAGCACCTACCAATCGGTCATCATAAATAAGATTCAGTGGAGTAGTCTGGGTTATCGCATGCACTCAAGCCCTCCGCCACTGCATTTTTATGCCGGCATTGAGCTTGTGAATGTTCTGCAAAGCGATTCGCTCATTTCGAACCGTTATTTCCAGCTCAATCCATACGGAGGCGTGAGCATCAATCTGCTCAACTCTCTTTTCATCGATGGCAGGCTTAAAGTGGTGAGCGGCAACTGGGCCGGCGGCGATCTATACCTTGAGGGCGCTGTAAAACAATATTTTGGAACCTCTCAACGCAACCTCGGCAATCTTTACGGAAACCTGCTTCTGGCCAATCAGTCGCCCTCCTGGTTTCATCAACGCTATTTTTCCAATCATTTCCGTTGGGAAAACAACCTCGTCAATACGCGTATGCTCCGCTTCGAAGGTGGTTACCATGTTGAGGGAATTTCGGTGGGTGTCGTTTACAACCTGATTGACCGCCCTGTCTATTTCGGCACCGAAGGCCGGCCAAGGCAATCGGGTGGCTCGGCAAACGTGCTCCAGCTTTATGGAAAGATGCACCTCAGCCACGGTAATTTCGACTTTATCGGACGCGTTGCCTGGCAATATGCCGACAACGACAGTGTGCTCCGGCTGCCGGCCCTGATTGCAAAAGCGCGTTTGCTCTACACCCTAGAAGCAATAAAAAATGTGGCTACCATTCAGGTAGGTATCGATGCCAGTTATCATTCCGAATATTACGCCGATGCTTGGATGCCAGCCTTGCGCAGCTTCCATCTGCAAAACCGGAAAAAGGTGGGTAACTATCCTTATGTTGATGCTCACGTTGCCCTCAAGCTCAAGCGAGCAAGAGTGTTTTTTCAGGCAACCAACCTCTTCAGCCTAACTGGCTATTCTTATTATTACACAACACCGGGCTATCCGATGCGCGACCAGCGATTTGTGCTCGGGGTTAACTGGCGATTATATTATTAGTGAGCCTTTGCAAGTCGCCTCACCTTATCCTTAAGTTGGCTGGCCGCCCTGTTTCGGGAATGAATCCAGAGGCTGATCTGGAGCATGATCATTTTCAGCTGAATCCTCTTTGCTTCTTTATCGTTTCGTAGGCCTCGGCTACCTTTTTAAACTTTTCCTCGGCATCTTTTTTTACATCCTCACCCAGATGGGCTACACGGTCGGGATGGTATTTCAGGGCTGCCTGACGGTAGGCTTTCTTTATCTCCTCATCTGTGGCTTCGGCGCTGATTTCCAGAATGTCGTAAGGGTTGTAAAGCTTCTTCACAAACATCGAAAGCATAGCCCTGAAATCGGCATCCGGAATACCCATGTGCTGAGCAATGATTTTGAGCGTCGAGGTTTCGGTCATGCTAAGCTCGCCGTCGGCCGTGCTAATGCCAAAAAGATAGTGCAGCAGCTGTTGCTTCGCTGCAGGGTCCATCATCATACCAATCTGATTCGATACTGCAACCAGGTCGATATCCTTTTTCAGGAGTTCTCGCAGAACAATGAGCAATTCGCCGGCTTCGTTGTTTCCAAACTGATTGACTAAAAACGACTTAACATAATTAAGCTCTGATTTTTTTATGGAGCTGTCGGCCTTCATAATAGCAGCTGTAAGCACCATCAGGCTAAGCTTGAAGTCGCCTGGACGGGTTACCGGTTCTGTCGTATCGGTTGATTTTGATGCTTCGGCCATACTGCCGATGGCAAAGCCCAGCAATGCGCCAATCGGTCCGCCGAGCGCCCAGCCAAGCCCTCCGCCAATCCACCGGGCATACCGAACTCCCGAAGGTCGGCTTTGCCTGTGCTGCCTGCGCTGTGCAGGTAATATGAACAAAAAATATAGTGCTATGATAATGAGTATGATAGACCAAAAAGAAGGCATGATCAGATTTTTGACAAAAGTAGCGAAAGCGTTTAAGCCGGCAATGACGTACTTTCATCGATTGGCCAAAGAGATTGTTGAATAAAAGAAAAAGCCGGTCTGCTAAATGCAAACCGGCTGGCTGAATGACCCTAAACTATTATTGAATATTTTCAGACAAGGGCAGCCCGTATTCTTCCACCATTCGGATATTCATATCTTCCAGGCGGTCGAGGATGGGGTTGTAGATGCCCGGAAGCACCGGAATATGCACTCCTGTTTCGGTGATCTCTCCATGAAGGATCATCTCTACACCAATAGCGGCCGGCAGGGCTACAGTTCTTGCAACGGCAGTATCGGTGGCCAATGTGCCGAAATCGAGCATGGACGATTTTATAATCTCTTCATTTCCATCGGGATATGATGCCTTGAAGATGTGTTGCATCACCACCATGTCGCGCTCTTCGGGTTTGAGTTCCATTTTTTCAATCATCAGATCTGAAGTGATTTCGAAAGGACTGGTTTTTGCGCGGTTCATTGGTTTATCTTCAAACAGGCCCAGCCAGGCAATTGCATCAAGGGCGTAAGCATTTTGCTCTATGCCAAGATAGCGGGCAGCTTTGGCACGAATATCCGATGCATCGCTCTCGCCAATTAGCATGGCCACCAAGCCTGCATAGGTCATCCCCGTGAAGTCGTATTCATCACTCGTAATAAGTTTCAACGCCTTGATGGCATCGATGCTTTCGCACCAGCCCGGATGACGGAAGGTGCCTCTGAACATGGTCTGTGTTTCAGGAATGCCATAGAGTTCGATGTAAGGCAGAGAGTCGCGGTTTGGATATATTTCCAGTAGTCCCACCTCGGGGAAGCTTACCTTGAAAGGATTTTTGAAAAGATCGCGCGTGGGTATTTCCACCAGCTTGCCGTGACGGAGGTATTTGCCATCGTTGTTGCCGGCCATAACCACACCTTTCGGACTCCAGCTAAACTTGTAGCGGAAGGGGTTGTTGGCAGCCTCAGGTGCCGGCAATGCGCCGCAAATTGAGTAGAACTCGTCAATCTTTCCGCCCTTGCCATGCACATGGTCAATGATACGCATGGCCGACATATGGTCGATGCCCGGGTCCAGGCCAAGTTCGTTAAGTATGATGATGCCAGCCTCACGACATTGTTCGTCCAATGCCTTCATCTCCGGCTTTACATAGCTGGTGGTCACCATATTGCGCTTAAGGGCAATACATTGCTTTGCCACAGTGATGTGGTGCGTCCAGGGCAGCAGGCTCACCGTAAGATCGTGCGATGCCACCATGTCCGACAAGCCTTTTTCGTCCTCAACAACCCACGACACGGCGTTGCCGTTGGGATGACCATCAATCATGGCTTCGGCTTTCGATTTGGTGCGTGTAGCCACTGTCACTTCAAATCCTTTTTCAAGCAGATAGGTCACAATGGGCTTTACGACCATTCCGGCACCCAGAATCAAAACTTTTTTCATAAAATCCTTTTTGCTTGTTTATGTGTTAATAATCAATCACGTATGCTTGCGAATATGCTCTTCGATATAGGCATATTCCGGTGTTAGTTTTCCCTGATGCAGGATGAGTGCCTTGCTTATAGCCGAAGGTAATCCGAGCTTGTCGAGCGGCTGAGCGTAATCGGTTTTTGCTATGGCAGGCAGGTAGGGCAGGAGGGCGTCGCCAAAACTCATTGAAGCTTCGCGCGGCAATTCGCTTGGCAGGATGTCGACGGCCATGATGAGCAGACCATCGCCTTCGAAGCCCATGGTATATTTGCGGGTGAAGGGGTTGTAAACGAATACCGGATCGTCGATAGGCGTTCCTTTGTGCGTGCATTCTATCGAACCATCGGGGTCGCAGGTAATATCGCCGATCACTTGCAGCTTTGGATTGCCGGCACTGTAGAGTCTCTCAAGAAAGTCTTTTGTTACAATGCGCGGATAACGGGCGTCCCAGTACATGCAGTTCAGCAGCAGGCTCAGGTGCGGTATATACTGTTCGAACTGGTTTTCATACAGTTGAGGATTGCGGTAATAATGCTGCAGTTCAAACTCCGTATCGGTATCTTTGGGTCGGGAAAGGTCCTGTTCGCGGAAAATCACTTTCACAACAACATTTCGTGGCAAATCGCCAGGTTTCGTTGCAAGTAGTTGAGCCGGAGTGAGTTCGATGCCAGGTAACAGGTTCAGGATTTCGTGGGCGCCCCTGGCTACATTGCCATCGCCGGTAATGCCGATCACTAAGGGCGAAAGTTCATCCGGTAGTCCCTGACGTGCAATTTGCATACCTGCCTCAGAAACCGCGTCTCTGGCTTCGGCCAGTGAGTTATAACTGCAGGTTTGTTTCAGATAAGAAAATGGTGTGTCAACTCCGTTCACTTTAAGCCGCTGACCAAGCGACCAAAGACTATTGATTGCACCGGCCAGGCCGGCAAAACGTCCGAAGAAGATCAGTCGCTTACCCTCCTCATTTTCAATCTTTTCGTAATCAATAAGATTGCAGCCTTTGTCCATCATCGCTTTAAGCATTGGCATATTGTAAGGCTGTCCTTTCACCACATGCGAAAAGAACAAATAGGTTTTGCCCTGTTCAAAATGATGTTCCGGGATTTCCTTTACACCGACAATAACATCTGCCTGACGCAAATTTTTGGCAATTGTTGCGCCGGCTTGAAGGTACTCTTCTTCCGTGAAAACTCGTTTGTCTGATTGTTCAACAATGACCTTGAGGCCCGAATCGAGGAGTTTTTTTGCATGAGCCGGGGTAATCGCCGCCCGGCGTTCCATTAAATATTTGTCTTCGTGGCGAATGCCGATGGTTTTCGTCATACAGTTTGAGATTTCGATGCTTGTTTGGGAGGAACGAAATTGCTGATTTTTTTCCAACCCTAAGGCGCCCTCAGATCCTATTTGATTCGCTTTTCTCCAATTTAGAAAGTGTTTAAATAAATGTTGTTCGCTGTACTCAACCGTTTGCATTCCTGCCCATGCTTTAAGGAGCGAATCAAGCTACTTCGAATCCCCTATTTTGTTATCTTTGCAATTCTTTGAAAAACCAGATGTTTTGTCTGCATAATCATTTGAATTTCAACATAATCTAAACGATCAACAATGGCTAAAACCAAGTATGTTTACTTCTTCGGCGATCGTAAAGCCGACGGAGATGCCTCGATGAAAAACCTGCTGGGTGGCAAAGGCGCCAACCTGGCCGAGATGAACCTCATTGGCATGCCCGTGCCTCCAGGGTTCACCATCACCACCGAAGTGTGCACCCTCTACAACCAGAAAGGACGCGACCATGTAGTTGCGCTGATCAAGGATCAGGTTGAAGAAGCGATGCGCAAAGTGGAAAAGGTAATGGGAACAAGCTTTGCCGATCCCAACAATCCCTGCCTGATGTCGGTTCGCTCCGGCTCGCGCGCTTCGATGCCCGGTATGATGGACACCGTGCTCAACCTTGGTTTGAACGATCAGGCCGTAGAAGGTCTGGCCCGCAAAACCGGCAACGAGCGTTTTGCATGGGACTCTTACCGTCGCTTCGTTCAGATGTTTGGCGATGTGGTGCTAGGTATGAAGCCCAAATCAAAAGAAGATCACGATCCTTTTGAGGAAATCATCGACCATATGAAGGAAGAGAAGGGAGTGAAGCTCGACACCGAACTCACTACCGAAGACCTCAAAGAACTCGTTCGCCGTTTTAAGGCAGCCGTGAAGGATGTAACCGGAAAAGATTTTCCCGCCGACCCGTGGGAGCAGCTTTGGGGCGCCATTATGGCCGTTTTCAACAGCTGGATGAACGAGCGTGCAATCTATTACCGTCAGCTCAACAATATTCCTGAAGAGTGGGGCACAGCCGTTAACGTTCAGGCCATGGTATTTGGCAATATGGGCGACAATTCCGGTACCGGTGTTGCTTTCACCCGAGACTCTTCGACCGGCGAAGACATTTTCAACGGAGAATACTTAATC
>DAIOUP010000097.1:0-6819 GCA_036759465.1 Bacteroidales bacterium | reverse complement strand
AAACAAAGGAACTGTTTGATAACATCCTGAATGACAGCTCCGCACGATTCGATCCTGTTTTACTGGCGCGGCTCGACCTGCTGCTCACGGATGCGTGGTTTATGATCGCTTCGCATATTTACAACGGCAAGGTTGACCCTGAAGAACTAACCAGCCAGTGGGGCATTCAGCGCAACAAGCCCGAGTTGACGCTCGACAATCGGCTGGCAGACTTCACAGGCAGCGATATCAATGAGCTGATGCAACAATTCTATCCGCCGCATCCCGGCTATCAGGCCATGGTGGCCGAAGCTGCCAAAATCAGCCAAATGCAGGATTTGCCGAAAATAAAAATCAGCGGACGACAAGCTTCGATTAAACCGGGCGAGAAATCGGAATTGCTCCCTCTTTTACGCAGGCATTTGCAACTTTGGGAGGTGTACGAACCAGACAGCCTGGCGGCATCCGAAATTTACGATGGACGAACAGCCGAGGCTGTGCGCAGACTACAGCAAAAGTTTGGTTATCAACCTGATGGCGTTATTGGAAGGCTTACCCTGAATGCCATCAATACCACACTGAAGGAAAGGTTGCAGAGCCTGAATGTGAATATGGAGCGCCTGCGCTGGCTGCCCGACTCGCTCGAAAAACGATTTGTGCTGGTCAACATCGCCGATTTTACCCTGCGGGTGATGGAAGGCTATGATACCCTGCTGGAGATGAAAACCATTGTGGGCAAGGACTACCGAGAAACGCCGGTGTTCAACGCCCGAATCACCTACCTGGTTTTCAGCCCTACCTGGACCGTCCCTCCCGGAATTAAAAAAGCGGACGTGATCCCTGCCGCAGCGCGAAACGTCAACTATTTGAGAGAAAAGAACATGCTTGTGCTTAATGCACGCGGGCAGCAAGTAGATCCGGCATCGATCAACTGGCGGCGCGACGGAATGCGCTACACCATTCGTCAGGCACCCGGACCGCATAATGCACTCGGCAGGGTGAAATTTATGTTTCCGAACAAATACGACGTTTACCTCCACGACACCCCGTCGAGGGAGCTTTTTGCCCGCGACGAACGCACCTTCAGTTCCGGATGTATCAGGGTGGAAAAACCGTTTGAACTTGCCCGTCTGCTGCTCGACGATATGCCCGAATGGACTGACGAGCGCATACGTCAGGCCATGAACAACGATAGCCCACGCACAGTCGTGCTCCGCTCACAACCTGGGGTTTATTTATATTATTTGACGGCATGGGCCGACCGCTCGGGCAATGTATACTACCGAAACGACATCTACGACCGCGATGCTGAAGTTTTTGCCGGTTTACAACAAAAAAAGTCCGCCTCATTGCCACTGCTCTCCGACTAGAAATACCATATTTGCACGCAGGACTGTTTTATGAGGAAAAAGATTATCAGGTCGCTTTTACTTGCACTTTTCATATTGGCCACAGGCTGGTGGCACCTGCCATTGGATGAGAACCACGCCTTACCCGACTTTGGCACCAGGCCGGCCATAAAATTTCCTGATGCCGGCATTAGTGCCGAGCTACGGAAAGTCTTCAATGACCGTTTCCCGTCTTTCTCGGGCCTTGCAAGCCAACATTTAGTTACCCTCATCGACTTCGGCCGCCCCTCGACGGAGAAAAGGCTTTGGACATTTGATCCCCAAACCGGAGCGCTGATGTTCAACAGTTTGGTAGCCCACGGACAAGGAACAGGGGAAAACATGGCAGTATCGTTTTCCAACCAACCCAATTCGCATCAAAGCAGCCTTGGTTTTTTTCTTACCGATACACCCTATGAGGGAAAACACGGCTTATCGCTGCGGTTGATCGGCCTTGAACCCGGAATTAACAATAATGCACTCGATCGGGCCATTGTGGTGCACGGCGCCGATTATGTTTCTGAACAGTTTGTCAGGCAGCACGGCCGGCTGGGACGCAGCCACGGATGCCCTGCCCTGCCAACTGAAATGGTCGAACCTTTTATCAAGGCCGTTGCGAAGGGAACACTGATTTTCATATACCATCCTGATTATCAGGCCTTATTGATTAAGGACGAAGCAGACACCCGGATTAGCCAACATCTCTGAATAGCAATTAGTTAACAATCAACCTCATCGTTTGCATGAGGGATTTACCAGACCATAAATAAGGTAAAAAACTTCAGCAAAGCGCCATATACCTTCCGCAACGGTTTTAAGCCAAGATTTGCGATTTATTAACCCTGAATAAAGCGCCGCAATGATCCCAAAATTGTAATATTGTGCTTCTAACTGAAATCACAGATTTGTGGAAACGATTTATCTGATTTTTATAGTAGTTCTTTTCATTCTGGCAGTTTCGGATCTTGTTGTAGGGGTAAGCAACGACGCCGTCAATTTTCTGAATTCGGCCATTGGCGCCAGGGCAGCTTCCTTTAAAGTGGTTATGGCAGTAGCGGCGCTGGGCGTGCTGGTTGGCGCCACATTTTCGGGCGGTATGATGGAGATAGCCCGATCCGGGGTATTTAATCCCGAAATGTTCAACTTCTCAGATATCATGCTCATTTTCCTGGCGGTAATGATTGCTGATGTCATACTCCTCGACACTTTCAACACACTTGGTCTTCCCACTTCAACCACAGTTTCAATTATATTCGAGCTTCTTGGCGCCTCGGTAGCCATTTCGCTCATGAAAATCACTGCCTCCGACAGCGGCCACACCCTCAGCGAATACATCAACAGCAGCCGTGCACTGGCCATCATTTCCGGCATTCTGATTTCGGTTGTTATTGCCTTCACCTTCGGCGCTCTAATTCAATATCTGACCCGTGCCTTGTTCTCTTTCAGTTATGAGCGACGACTTAAGTACCTTGGCGGAGTTTTTGGCGGATTTGCAATTACCTCTATCGTCTATTTCATTCTTCTCAAAGGCGCTAAGGATGCCGCTTTCATGACACCGGAAGCATACCAGTGGATTACGACCCACGGCGGCACTATTCTTCTTTCAAGCTTTGTTGGGTTTAGTATCATTTTCCAGATCCTCCACTCACTATTTAAAGTCAACATACTTAGAATCATTGTGCTCACCGGCACATTTGCGCTTGCAATGGCCTTTGCCGGCAACGACCTCGTTAACTTTATCGGCGTTCCGCTTGCCGGCTACGAATCTTACAAAGCCTTCGTTAACAATCCTGGCATCGACCCGAATCTTTTCCCAATGGGTTCTTTACGTGAGGCTATAAAAACACCGATCGTGTTTCTTCTGTCGGCAGGTGTCATTATGGTCATCACACTTTACAGTTCACGCAAAGCCAGATCAGTTATCAAAACCTCAGTCGACCTTAGCCGGCAGGATGAAGGTCAGGAGCGTTTTGGCAGCACACCGCTATCGCGTGCAGTTGTCAGACTTTCTTTAAATATCTCGGAGAAACTTTCAAGGTTTGTCCCGGATAAGGTAAAAAGCTCATTATCAAAGCAATTTGTTCAACCCCCACACGACAAGCACGACAAAGATGTCCCTGCCTTCGATATGCTCAGGGCTGCCATCAATCTGGTAGTAGCCTCGGGGCTGATTGCTTTTGGTACTTCGCTTAAGCTGCCTTTGTCAACCACTTACGTGACTTTCATGGTGGCAATGGGTACAAGCTTATCCGATGGTGCCTGGGATCGCGAAAGTGCAGTGTACCGTATCACTGGGGTATTTTCAGTGATTGGCGGATGGTTTATTACGGCCTTATCTGCCTTTTTGCTTTCCTTCACACTCGCTATTATTTTCTTCTACGGGGGATATGTGTCCATTTTCGCGATGATTGTTTTGGCCGTATTTCTGGTATATCGTACCCATGTGCTGCATCACCGCAAAGAAGAGCGCGAAGAATCGGCACGCCGTGAAGTCATGGAAATCAATAACGAGAATATTCTCGACACCTGCACCGGCAATATCACCGAGATTTTGTCGCAAACGCAGCTCGAATATAAACGATGCATTGATGCCGTTTCGGACGAGGATATCCGCTCGCTGAAAAAGACCAAAAAGAAAGTCGAAAAACTCTCGGCTAAAGCCAAGGAACGGAAGAATAATGTTCCGATTATCATCTCAAAGCTTCGGGAAGACGCCTCAGAAGCAGGGCATTACTACGTTCAGGCGCTCGATTACCTGCGCGAAATAATCCATGCCCTCAACTTTATTGTCCAACCTGCCCACGACCATGTGGACAACAACCACAAGCCTTTTACTCAGCCACAAACGGGCGAGCTCAAACTGCTTAGTCAGCATATGGGCAAACTGATGACACATATGAGCACCGATATCGCCGAGAAAAACTTTAACAATCAGGAATTTATCATTTCCGAGCAGCAAAAAATCCTGGGAATGATCGACCTGTTCCGAAAGAATGAAGTTCGCCGTCTCAAAAAGAACACCTCCTCGACACGCAACAGCCTGCTTTTCATGAATATACTGCAGGAATCGAAAAACCTTCTGCTGTTTATTGTCAACCTCTACAAGGCTCAGCGAGATTTTGTGACTTACCACGAAATGAGGAAAAACGTTGGCAATTAAGCCTTTAAAAGGCCTCTGATAAAAGAGTCTATTACAAGTGAAATTCCTTTTCGGCAGAAAGAGCCGAACTTTGAACGATGCATTAATAAAAACGCCGGTCTGGGGAAAGCTCGTTGCATCCAGACCGGCGAATTTATTTTTATAGATCGAGATTACCTTGACGTGGGCTTGTAAATTTTAGCATCGTTTCGGTAACCCGGTCTGTTTTTGTACCAGTCGTTGAAACTGGCGCCGCCGCTTTCGGCCCATTCGCCAAACTTCAGGTGAGCATCAATCACTTCGGTTTTCTCGATAGGGTATTCGAAGCGCTCAACAATATTGATTGCCCAGGGCAAATTGTTGCTGGTCTTGTAATACCTGCTTTGCGACGGAATACTGTTGTCGTGACCGCTGCTGAGCAGTTTTGGGTCAGCAAGGGCAGTGGGTGCTTTATCGGGAAGATGAACCTCCACGCCACGCTGCTTGTTAACAATGATAAACGGATTGAATGGGGCGATACCCAGTTGGCTTAGCGGCACTGGCTGATTGAACACAATGCGCACCAGTAAGGTATCAGGTACGATAAATGGAACATTAGGTGTGGTATTGGCGCCTATACTGGTGCCCACCGGAGGGAGGATGTTGTACGAATCGTCCCACATGATAATCACTGCATTAGGCTGATTGGCCTCTGTTCCATTCGAATTCAACTGGATGTAATTGCTGCTCAGCCTTGTACCGCTGACCGACTTTACTGTTGATGATGAAACGGGAAGTTCGATACCAAAACCATTGCGGTAAAATGCTCCGTGTGCCCTGAGTATAAACGTGCCTTCAATTTCGACAACCTGATTACCTCCATTTGTTATCTGATTGAAGTTGTAGTCGATCACCGCATCATTGAAATCATAATCACCCCGATAGGGCCACAGGTCCTCGAAAGCAAGGGTTCCAAAATTGCCTTTCGTAAAGAAATAATTATTGAAGGCCTTGTTTGGATTGTCGGGATAATCGTCAAACTGATTAGGTATGCCATCGCCATCAGTATCCTGTCCGGTATAGTCAACTATGGGCAATTTGCTGGGATCGATGGATTGGACAGGGTTGGCAGTTACAAAGAAGACAGCATCATTAAAGTCGTGGTCGCTACCGCTTTGATTGCGCTTAATATCCTCAATACCAAGCAGAAACAACTGACGGCCCGGATCGCGGAGCAATACAGTATGCTGCGAGAGCGAGGAGGTTTCGGGGCCATTGAGACGCTTGGTGGAATAGACTGTCCACCGTCCATCGGTTACTCGGCCGTTTTTCCAACCGTCGGCGATCAGTGCAAAAGCTATGGTAGTTCCGGCGTTAAACCTTCCTAGTTTTACTTTGTTTCCAGGCTTTAGCCCTCCGCCGCTTCCTTGCAGTGACACATTGGGAAAAATAATCTTGATGGTGTCGATAGCAGCCGGGGTTACTGGTGGATTATTTGTCGGATATGTGTAAAAACCCAATACGTTCAGGTAGCCCGCCCCTTCGGTAACAAAGGTAACCCAAACGTCGCATGTTTCAACTAAATTAATGTTGTGGTCATATTGTGGGAGAAAATACTCCGGATGCGAAACATCAAGCCTTACGCGTTCGGGAAGTGTTTTGTTTATGTCATCCAGAAAAGAAGCTGCGATAGGATCGTTTTGCGGCTCAAGGTAGGCAGGAACACCCTGTGAGTTATAGGCGCCCAAAAACTTGTACACGGCATTGGTGGCTTTTGGTATCAGCACATCCTTCATTTGAATGTTTGAGGAAATGCCCCCGTAAACCACATCAAAACCGTTTGGTCCAAGATCGACATATCTACCATTGACCAATCCTACATAGTCTGTCTTGATGTACAAACTGGTATAATATGCAGGAACGTGATAATCAATAACATATTTACCGTCCTGTCCTGTAACACCGCTCGTTATTAATGTACCGTTTTCAGCCGGATCATCGGTATAAATTTCAAACTTGGCTCCCCTTATGGGCTGTCCGAGATTATCGAGCGCAGTAATCGCAAACCTGGCATTTTTGGTAGTCTGCCAATTGAAGCCAGGTGGCACGGCAAGACGCTCCATTTTGGTTTTGGCGGTGTCGTCAGGACCAGTCACTTTTCGGCACGAAACTCCAAAAAGCATAGTTCCAGACAGGAGTAGCAGTAATACCTTTTTCATATCCTTGTGTTTTGATTAGATCTTTTCAAATTATATGCCTAAACTAATACCTACTGATTTTTAATTAATTAAGTTTTCAGTCATTATTTTAATAATCTAAATATCGGAAATATTT
>DAIOUP010000096.1:0-6839 GCA_036759465.1 Bacteroidales bacterium | reverse complement strand
CTCGAAGGGATTTATATTGCGTTGGCAGGCGCTTTTACAGGGCTGTTGACAGGGATCATTGTGGTACTGACACAAGAGAAATTCGGATTGCTGAAGCTGGGCGGAGGCGAAGGGGCTTTTGTCATCGATGCCTACCCTGTTGAGCTAAGATTTACCGATGTCGGGGCGGTGTTGCTGACCGTGGTGGCTGTTGGCTTTTTTGCTTCGGCCTATGCGGTTTGGTTTGCCATGCGCGATGCGAAAGTTCAGGCAGCCCTGCTCAAGAATTGATGGCGGAGGTTTTCATCAACTGTTCAATCCACGAAGTAAGCTGCACAAAATCCTGAACACCAAGCTGCTCGGCTCTTTTTTCAAGCAAGGAATGAGTGGTATCGCGCGAAATTAAACTTCCCAGTGCATTTCTGAGCGTTTTCCGGCGCTGGTTGAATGCCTGCTTCACCACCGTTTGAAATAAATTTTCGTCACAATTCAGGTGCTCCACCGCGTTTCTGGTCAATCGCAATACTGCCGATTTCACCTTTGGCGGAGGGTTAAACGCACCCGGCCCCACCTCCAATTCAAGGCTGATATTGTACCATGCCTGAAGCAGCACGCTAAGAATGCCATAAGTTTTGCTTCCCGGAGGCGCAGCAATGCGCTGCGCCACTTCGAGCTGAATCATGCAAACGATTTCCCGAACCAAATGGCGCGATGCAAGAATGTGAAAAAAGATCTGGCTACTGATATTGTAGGGAAAGTTTCCAATTACTATCACATTATCAGAGCCGTAACGCTCAACGGGCACAGCCAGAAAATCGCCGTGAATAAGCTGATCCTTGCTCAGCGCAAAATGCTGATGAAGGTAATCTACCGACTCTCCGTCAATTTCCACCAGTTTCAGGCGCTCGCCAAAGCGTGGTAAGAGAAACTGAGTCAGCACTCCCGTTCCTGGTCCCACCTCCAAAACAAGCGATGCCTGATCGGAGGCCAAAGCCGCTATTCGCCCGGCAATGCTGCGGTCGTGCAGAAAATGTTGTCCGAGGTGCTTTTTGGGTCGTACCATTGTCGTTTTCATGAAATGCCGTCACCCCTCAGCATACGGTAGCGCATACGGGCCTGGGCTGCAAAAACGCTGGCAGGATAATCGTTGAAAATTTGCTCGTAGCGTTTTCGGGCTTCGGCCACCGTGTCAGGCGAATGCTCAAGCAACATTGCACTGCGAAACAGGGCGTCGTCGGCCAGGTAATGGTCGGCAAATTCTTTGTAAATGCGTTCGTACATGCCCAAGGCGGCCCCTTTATTGCCAGCTTCTGCCAGCAGACCGGCTTTTCGCAGCAAAAGGTGCGGCAAAAGTACGGCATTGGGCTTTGATGCTAATAAGGAGTCAAGTACACGATTGGCCAGCGAATTGTTTTTTCGGTATTTGAGGAAATCTGCACGTGCAAATGCCCTCAGCTGGGCGCCTGTGCTGTCCTCCTCGAGATTCTCGCGGATGAGCAGCGACAAATCCATGGCATCGTTGGCAATCAGCTTTGAAGTGGCTGCCTTCAGAATATCAAGCAGTGTAAGCGACCACTCAAACTCACCGATAAAGTACCGTAAACGGGCATTTCGAAAGCGCGCCTCGTGCGCCACAGGCTCATTGCGCATGGCTTTTTCCACCTGACTGTATAACAGCGTTGCCTCCCAAACTTCGCCTGAAAACAAATAGATATCAGCCAGCTCAAGTTTGATATCGGAGGTTTCTTCGGGACGCAGACCCAATTGCAGCAAGCTTTCAAGAGCCTGCGTAGCCTGTGTGGCCTGATTAAGATGATAAGCCAAAGCCTTGGCCCTAATGATGGCCAATTGAATGGTCTCGCGGTTTAGTCCAGATTGACCGAGCATTTTGTCGGCATCGGCTACAATCGCCTGATAGGTAGCCTTGTCAGTAATGCCTTGTTGCTCAGCAATCATATACCTGGCACGAATGCTTCCCTCAAGCCCGCTGATGTAATAAACGCCTCTTTGTCCCTTGCTTACAATGTAATTATAACCTTGCAAAGCTACTTCGTAAGCTTCGTTGCCAAGGCTGATTGATGCCAGCTCGAGCACCAGATAATCGCGGTCGCCCAGTCGGCGGTCAAGGGCAATGGCCTGTATCATAGCCATGTCGAACTCACGCTGCTGCAACGAAAACCATATCAGCATTTCATTGAAAACCGGCTTCACTCCGGTGCGCTGCACACGGGTGAGCAGCTCCGTGCGGATCAGGTCGGCCATGCTGTTGTCGATGTCCATAAACAGCATATTCTGCAGGTTGCGTTTGATGATCTCCGACTGCTCCGGGAAACGGTCCAGATAATCGAGATACATCTTCGTGGCTGCTAAAAAGTTTCCGCTAATGTAATAGAGCGATGCCCTTTCGATGAGAAACTGCTCATTGAGCGAGCTCATGGAGGCCGCCTTTTCGTAAGCCTGCAGCGCATAGTCGTTTAACCCCCTCATCCTTAATGCATTGGTAAGGGCAAATACGGCGCTACGATCGGCAGGCATTTCGTTAATCAGCTTGTCGAGAGTCTCCTGTGCACGCCTGCGGTCGCCGCGCATCTGGTAAATATACCCCAGATCGACCTGTAACTGAATATCGCGGCTTTGGCGCATTTGCTGCCTGATGACCCGCTCGGCCTCGTCGTACTGGGCAAGCTGAATGACGCAATGGATATAGTAATTAAAATAATGCTGCGATTTAGTCTGTTCGAATAGCTTCAAAAACAGCACTTTGGCATTGGCCCAATCCTGATTGCGATAAAACTCCCAGGCCAGATTCTCGTCCGAAATGCGCTGATCCTGAGGTGCCGGGCTTATGCGTATCTGAGCAGCGGAGGGCAACCATAAGGCAGCCGAAAACACACATATAAATATAAGGTGTAACGCGGCCCGGATCATTCATCCATGTTTTGAGGGAAGGCCTGTTCGAAGTTCTCGATATTAAGCAGTTGAGCATTCCAGCGATTCACAAGATAATCGGCCTGCATGACCAGATCGTTGAGTTTTTGCTGCTCCACGAAGAATTGTTCCATGGTGTAGGGCCGGTTATTTTTGTTGTTGAGCCATTCCTTTCGCAGTGAGGAAATTAGTTCGAGACTTTCGCTCAGCTGAGCAGAAAGCTCTTCGATATTTTCTCCAATATGCGAAAGAAAGTCCTGCGTTGTTCTCAGGCTTTCCTCTGCTGCTGGATTGTCGAGCAGGCGCTGGTCCAACAGCAAACGTCCCGCCCTGATTTCCAGCTGCATGATATCGTCACCACCAAGCTGCTCAAGCTGGGTCAACAAGGTTTTTGCCTGAGTTTCGGCCTCATCAAAAACTACAGGAACCTGCTCAGTGGGTTTTCTGTTGCATGCTACTGCAATGAGCAGCAGTAAGCTAATCAATAAGAGCAAAGCCTGTGTAGGCCTGCAGTGCTTTCGGAATGTGTATGCCATCATTTTTCTGATTGTTTTCGAGCATGGCTGCCACAATACGCGGCAAAGCCAGTGCGCTCCCGTTTAACGTATGAGCAAGACGAATGTTGCCGTTCTTTTCTTTAATCCTGAGTTTCATTCGGTTGGCCTGAAAACTTTCGAAGTTCGATACCGAGCTCACTTCCAGCCACATCTGTTGAGCGGCGCTCCACACTTCAAAATCGTAGGTAAGGGCCGAGGCAAAGCTCATATCGCCGCCGCAAAGCTTTACTATCCTGAAGGGCAGTTCGAGGCTGCGCAGCAAACCGGCCACATGTGCGCGCATTTCTTCCAGTGCTTCATACGAATGGTCGGGATGGGCTATTTGCACAATTTCCACCTTATCGAACTGATGCAGGCGGTTTAGGCCGCGCACATGCTTTCCCCAGGAGCCTGCCTCACGCCTGAAGCAGTTGGAATAGGCGGCGTTCTTCAACGGAAGTTCCGATTCCTGAACGATGACGTCGCGGTAGATATTGGTTACCGGTACTTCTGCTGTTGGAATGAGATACAATCCGTCCAACGGAGCAGCATACATTTGTCCTTCCTTATCAGGCAGCTGTCCGGTGCCGTAAGCCGAGGCTTCATTAACAAGCAGAGGTGGCTGCACTTCGACATAACCGGCTTCGTTGGCCTTGTCGAGGAAAAAGTTGATCAATGCGCGCTGCAAACGCGAACCCTTTCCCTTATAGAACGGGAAGCCTGCACCCGTTACCTTATTACCTAACTCAAAATCAATAATATCATATTGCGAAACAAGATCCCAGTGTGGCTTGGCATCGGCGGGCAGGGCGGGCATCTCGCCTTCCTGATGAACGATGAGGTTGTCGGCGGCCGAGCGTCCTTTGGGAACACTTAGGTGGGGAGCATTGGGAATTTCGACCAGTTTGGCCTGAATCTGGTCTTTCAACTGACTTAGCTTTTCATCCAGCGCTTTGGTTCTTTCTTTCAGCTCGGCGTTTCTGGCTTTGAGCGATTCGGCTTCCTCACGACGACCACTCTTCATCAGGTTGCCTATTTCTTTGGCCAAGGTATTGGTCTCGGCCAGTATCTGGTCGTTCTCGTGCTGGCTCAGCCGGCGCTCGTCGTCTAATTGAAGTATCTCGTCGATAAGTTCTGTTCGGTGAAAGTTCTTGATAGCCAGTCGTTCTATGGCTTCTTCGCGGCTGCTGCGCAGATAGGGTATGGTAAGCATGACAAAATTTTTGGCAAAAATAGCGTTTCGGTGCTTGCTGAGGGCAGGAATATAAAGCAAAACCCGCGCGGATTTGCGATCCGGCGGGTGATGTAAAATTTCTTACAACAAAACTTAAGCCTTTTCGATGGGCTCTACGGAAACAAACGATTTTTCGTTTTCGCGTTTCCTGAATACAACCACACCGTCAACAAGAGCAAAGAGGGTATGATCTTTTCCCATGCCTACGTTCTCGCCCGGGTGATGCTGTGTGCCGCGCTGGCGAACCAGGATGTTTCCTGCTTTGGCAAACTGACCACCAAAAATCTTTACGCCAAGTCGTTTGCTGTGCGACTCGCGTCCGTTCTGCGTACTGCCGACTCCTTTTTTATGTGCCATGGCTATTCTTTTTTTGTCGGATTAAACGTTGATGCTTTCAATCTGTACTTTGCTCAGATACTGGCGGTGACCGTTCAGAGTCTGAAAGCCTTTTCTGCGCTTTTTCTTGAATACCAATACCTTTTCGCCTCTGAGGTGGCCAAGTACCTTTGCGGTTACCTTAGCACTTTCGATAACGGGTGTACCTACCTCTACCTGGCCATCACGCTCGAGCAACATTACCTTGTCCAAAGTGATCTGGCTGCCTTCTTCGGCGTCCAGACGGTGAACAAACAGCTGCTGGCCTTCGCGCACCTTGAACTGTTGCCCTGCGATATCAACGATTGCGTACATATTGTCTTTTCCTTTCTTTACCTTAAAATCGGACGGCAAAAATACAAATTATTTCATTTTCACCAAGGTATAAGCTGATTAATTTTTGAGGTGGGTTATCAAATTCAGTTTCGACTTCATGTTTCATAACGATTCTGAAACCCGAGCCGTAGCAAACCAGCCCTTTCGCATATGGAGACAAAATTGTTTTGAATGGTTGTTGTTTTTACAAAAAGGATATTTTTGTGTAAATTCAAAAGCATATTTTGAAAATGCAGGAATATATTCCCAGACAATTGGAAAAGCTGGTCTTACGGTATCTTTCAGTATTTCCTGCTGTAGCCATCCTTGGTCCGCGTCAGGTTGGGAAGTCCACATTGGCCAAAAAAATGGGCCTACAGCTCGAAAGATTTCTTTACCTCGATTTACAGAACTATGAAGACCTGAACAGGCTGACTGAACCAGCGCTTTTTTTTGAGGCAAACAAGGATTCGGTTGTTTGCATTGATGAAATTCAGCTAAAGCCCGACCTTTTTTCCATCCTGAGGAGTGTAATCGATAAAAACAGAAGTAATGGAAGGTTTATTCTTTTAGGCTTGGCTTCTCCCGATATCATTGGAAAAGCATCCGAATCGCTTGCCGGACGAATAGGCTTTATTCATCTGACCCCCTTTCTGATCAGTGAAATAACTAAGCTGGAATCGTATTCCTTACAAAGGTATTGGTTACGCGGAGGTTTCCCTCAAAGCTATCTCGATCTGTCGGACTCAAACAGCAGGCTTTGGTTGGAAAATTTTATCCGAACTTACATTGAGCGCGATCTTCCTCAAGTGGCATTTAAAATTCCCCCGCCACTGATGCGGCGATTGATGCATATGTGTGCCCACAATCAGGGTCAGATGCTCAATTCATCCAAACTGGCCTCCTCACTCGGCCTTACGCAACCTACAGTACGCCGGTATATCGATTTGCTTGAACAGACCTTCCTGATGCGGTTGCTCTTGCCCTACGAACATTACATTAAAAAGCGATTGGTAAGATCGCCAAAGACCTATATCAGAGACTCCGGAATTCTGCATAGTCTGCTGGGGATCAGCGATTTTAACAGCCTTCTTGGACATTCGGTTTTCGGAGCATCATGGGAAGGCGTAGTCATTGAAAATTGCATCAAAAATATGCCGGACTGGACGCCATCGTTCTACAGGACCTCAGGTGGCAATGAAATCGATCTTGTTTTAGCTCGTAACGCCCAAAAGATTGCCGTTGTATGTAAGGCTTCGGCTGCTCCACAATTGAACAAGGGGAACTGTAGCGCCCTTGAGGACATTAAACCCGATCACACCCTGATTATCGCACCTATTTCCGGCCAATCCTACCAACTCAGCCAGGGTAATCTCGTTTCCGGCCTTCCGGAAGCCATCAGCATCCTGCAGAAATGGGGTGAAGGGTAACAATCCGCTCCCACAGTAAACTTCAACTATACCTTAATGCAC
>DAIOUP010000095.1:0-6847 GCA_036759465.1 Bacteroidales bacterium | reverse complement strand
GGCAAAAATAGTGCAATTCGGCGAATGTAGGTTTGACAACAAAAACCCCGGCGTGGTTTGCGCGCCGGGGTTCAGCCCTTTTACCTTACTGACGAAGGTTGGATTTTAAGTACAGCAGTAATTTACCTGCGCTTCGTCTTGGCGATGGCAGCTTCGAGTTCGGTTTTCAGACCGCTGGCTTTTTCGCCGGCAGCCTTAACCTTATCGAGAGCGGTCAGGAAGTCGCCATTGTTGATGAGGGTGGAAACTTCGGCAAGGAAAGACTCAACCAAAACCACATCCCCCTGAATGGCTTCGAGAGCTTCCTTGCCTTCTTTTCCTTTAGGAGCTTTGGTGATCAGTTCTTTTACTTCGTTAACAAGAGTAGTAACTTCAGCAAGTGCCTGCTGAGCTTCAGCCTTAACTTCTTCCTTGCGGGTTTCGGTGTTGGCTTTTACCTGCTCCGACATTGTCATAACGTTAGCAAGGGTAGCATTGGCTTTCTTATAGCTTCTGAAGAGAGCAAACTTTGCATTCTGGTTTTCAACTTCCAGAAGAGCGGCGTTGAGCGAATCCTGCAGAGCATTGAATTCTGCGGGTACATAACGGGCAGCTTCGATAGCTTTAACAGCCTCAACAGCAGCTTTTGCATTGTTGATTTCTACCTCTGGGGCTTTTGCGCAGCTGGTAAACATAACGGCTGCAACGGCTACTCCAAGAAAGGCTTTTACGATGTTTTTCATGGCTTTTTTAATTTTAAATTATTTAATGGATGATTTTGGACGTCTGTTTGTCAAATAGCGTGCCAAACTCATAAAAGCGCACGTAAATAGCTGTTAAACAAGTATATATATTTTCCGACCTGTAAAACTCATTAATAGAAAGCTGAAATTTGTTCGTTTTTCCGACAGATTGTAAAAAAATAACTCAATCCTGTCCCTGCTCTTCAATAGTGTGCAATCCGTACTTATTCATCCGTTCATAAAGCATAGCCCTCGAAATACCAAGAACTTTGGACGTTTTGGAAAGGTTGCCCTTGCACCATGTAATGGTTTTTCGAATCAGTTCCTCTTCGGCCTTGCCGATGACAAGCTCATAAAGACGGCCTTCAGCTTCACCCGGATTAAACGCTTCCGGTTGTTTCTCAAGTGCTGGTGGAGAAGCCTCTTTTTGGCCTGATTCCAGTTCGGCGGCAATCTGGTCGGGTGTGATCACGTTGGCCTTGCTCAGCAGAATCAATCGTTTGATGAGGTTCTCAAGTTCGCGAACATTGCCCGGCCAGTTGTGTCCCAATAGCAAATCCATGCTTTCGGAGGGCAGCGCCGGAAGGTTTTTTTTCATCTCAAGGCTATAGCGCTTGAGAAAATAGGTTGTAAGCACAGGAATGTCCTCTCGCCTTACCCTGAGCGGAGGGATGTTGATGGCGATGACCTTGAGACGATAGTAAAGATCCTCCCGAAATTTACCCTCCGATATGGCGCTGTCCAGATTTTTATTGGTGGCAGAAATGATTCGGGCTGTGGAGCGCATCGTTTTATTGCTCCCCAGGCGCTGAAACGTATTGTCCTGCAGCACCCTGAGCAGCTTGGCCTGCAGCGCCAGACTCATGTCGCCGATTTCGTCCAAAAACAAAGTGCCGCCCTCTGCCTGTTCAAACTTACCCGACTTTGGCTGGTGGGCATCAGTAAAGGCTCCCTTTTCGTGACCAAACAACTCGCTTTCGAGTAAATTTTCGGGTATGGCGGCGCAGTTTATGGCCACAAAAGGTTTTGACAAACGGTCGCTGAACTGATGTATAGCCCTGGCAACCAATTCTTTACCTGTGCCGCTCTCTCCGGTTATCAGCACACTTACATCGCTGGCGGCAACGCGGCCAATCATTTTAAACACTTCTTTCATGGCCGGACTTTCGCCAATCATGGTGTCGGCGGGGCCAATTCCTGCAAGCATATTTGTTGTGGCACTTTCTTTAGACAAACGCCTTATTTCAAGGGCTTCGCCTACGATGTACTGAAGACGGTCAATGTCGAACGGCTTTTCGAGGTATTCGAAGGCACCGTGTTTCATGGCGGCAATCACGCGTTCGGTGGTGCCATAGGCCGTGATGATGATTACGGGCAGGGATGGATAACGCTCCTTTACTTTTTGAATGGCTTCCAAACCATTCATGCCGGGCATTTCTATGTCCATGAGCATCAGATGCGGCTCGCCTGTCTCAAGCTTTCTGAGCGCTTCCAGACCATTGGAAGCTTCGGTAATGTCGAATCCTGGTTTTTTCAGAAGCTTGCGCAGCGAATAGCGCACATGTCCTCGTCGTCAACAATAAGTATTTGTTTTACCTCGTCCATTTTATGCTTCAAGCGGAAGATAAATTGTAAAAACTGCGCCGCCGCTGCTGCCATTCACAGCATTCAACTTTCCGTGGTGAATCTCGGCAATGCGCTGCGATATGGAAAGACCGAGCCCTGTGCCTTGCTCACGACCCTTGACAAAAGGCTCCCACATGGTGTCGATAATATCGGCCGGAATACCCGGTCCGCTGTCGGCGATACTGATATAATAGTACTCATTGCCTTCAGCAGTCTGAAGCCCTGTTTCAAGGGTTATGCGGCCACCCTCGGGCATTGCTTCGATAGCATTGTTTAACAGGTTGATAATCACCTGCCTGATCATCGATTGATCGGCTTTAAGCCTCAAACCGGGATTTAGGTGTGTGGTTGCTACCTCAATCTGCTGCATTCTTAACCGGGCTTCCATGAGCTGAAGTACCTGATCGATCACTTCGGCCGGACTGATGATTTCCATTTTGGGCCTGGGAGGACGGGCATACTTCATGAAGTTTTGCAGGAATTCTTCCATGCGGACTACTTCGGATTGTATGATCTGCAGGTCGTGCCTATGCTCGCTGTCTTCCTGAAAATCATTGAGCATGCTGTGCACCAGTATCTTTATGGAAGTAAGCGGGTTGCGTATTTCGTGTGCCAGAGCAGGGGCTATCTTGCCAATGGCAGCAAGCCGGATGGACTGTTCCAGCAGCTCGCGGTTTTTGCGTAGGTCTTCGTTGGCTTTGTTGATACGGCTGATGAGCCTGTTGATATGCATGTCGAGCTCTTCCAGCTCCTTGCCGGGATGCATCTGAATATGTTCAACCACTTCGCCCCCGGCGGCATCTCGCACTTTGAGCACAAGCCGGTAAATGGGATTTAATACAATGCGCGCCACCAGCCAGCCCAGAATTAGACCCATGATAATGCCGCTGATGCCTAAAGCATAAATGGCCGAAGTAATGATGCTTTCGTTGTAGTTGATGCTTTTTTCCAGTTGTTTTTGTTCTTCTTCCTTGGCGGCAATGAGCTGGTTGGTTTTCTCTTCTATGGTGTTGATCAAGTCGTGGCTCGACATCACAATCACACTTGCCGGTTGGGTGAGCTTGCCCTGCCGTTGCATCTGGTTGGTGTTGAGCAGGGTTTGCTGATAGTTGGAGAAGAGCGCCGAAATTTGCTGGACAAGTCTTATCTGATCAGGTGTAGTGGCCGAGTTGCCTGCTTTATTGAGTAAGGCAAGATAGTTTCGTTGCTCAATTTCAAGCAGTTGAATCTTTTCCTCGCTCCGGTCGAAGACGTTGGAAAGCGAAGCAGCCCTAACTCTGTAGAGGGCAAGCCGGAGCTCGCGCGCGTCATCGGTGCTGAGCGCATTCTCGCGAATGAGCTGTTTAGTATTATCCTGAAGCTGATAGATGTATGAAACGATCAGAAAGCCGGCCCCCAGCACCAGTGCGATGCTCACCAACGACCAAATGATCATATTGTAACTAAGGTGAAACCTGAACCGCGGGAACATCATCTTCGAATGCCTTGAAGGTAAGGCACAAATGTAAGGTTAAAGGACAATTTTCACAACCTCATTCAACGGAGCCTTAATCCAAACTAATTTCCTTTTCGTTTTGGAGGAACTTTCTAGCAAAGCCGCTTCCAATCCATTCATATTGACTAAAAACCTCTGCCTGAACATCGAGAAACTCCTCCACCAGGGCGGCTTTGCGAATTTGCCGCCAAACCCTGACCGGTTGATCAAACGAGCTGCTCAAATACCACCAAAGCTCTTTCATTGGACCGGGTACAGCTTTAACCCGCCTTCTGCCTTTTAGTCTTTGCTCAGTGAGCGTTGTGATAAATTTTCTCACAACCTCAGCCCTTTCTTTATTACCGTGTTCGCAGGCCAGACCCTTGATATCCGCAGCCAGAAAAGGATCGGCAAGCAAGCCCCGTCCCAGCATCATTCCGGCCATGCGCGGCAGTATGTTGCCAAAGCGTCCACAATCTGTACTTTCAAAAATGTCGCCATTGTAAACGATCGGAATAGCGCAATTTGCAATAATCGGGGCAAGTGCATCCGGTTGTGCATGGCCTTTGTATAGTTGCTTTCCTGTTCTGGTGTGAACAATGAGCTCGCTGACCCCAGTCTTTTCAAAGACTGGCATAAGCGCATAAAGCTCCGTAACATCGTGCATCCCAAGCCGGCATTTAACCGATACTTTTACCGGCAGATCTCTTACAACATTTAAAAGGCTTTCCACCATCCCGGGATAAGGCATCAATCCACAACCGCGTTTTTTGGTGGTAACCTGCGGCCAGGGGCAACCCATATTGATATTCACTTCGGAATATCCAAGCCCATGGCACTGCAGCGCAAAACGTTCAAGTTCGTTAGCGCTGTTGGTAAGCAGTTGCGGAACTAAAATGCCTACATCATTAAGCAACGGACTTAGCTCGTCCGATTTAAAATGTTTGCTGTTGAGGTTGTGAATGCCGCCGAAAAACGGGGTGTAGAGCTTGTCGAGGCCCGTAAAATACTGCTGGTAAGTCTTTCGGAACCAAACATCAGTAATCCCCTGAAACGGACCAAGATGGAGCTGCATTGGTCAGGGTCGTGTTTGGCGGAGCTTGAAATAGCTTGTTTTCTTTAGATAGGACCGGACAAGGGCGTAAATCAGAAAAACCACTGCCAGAAAGGCTGATATGCGCGAGATATAGTCGCCATAGCGCACATAAAAGGTCAGTTTATCGTTCAGGTTAATCTTTTGCCTGATCACGGCTTCCTCGTTATAGGGTGTGGCCTGATAAATGTCGCCCCGCTGATCGATGAAAGCCGAAATACCCGTATTGGCCGAGCGGGCTATGCTCCTTCGCGTTTCGATAGCCCGCAGCGGGGCAAAGAGCAGGTGCTGCCGGTGGCCTGGGGTATAGCCCCACCAGCCGTCGTTGGTGATTATGAAAATCACATTGGCTCCGTTACGGACATAACCTCCGACAAATTCACCATAAACGCTTTCGTAGCAAATCACCGGTGCAGGTTTGAACCAACCTCCCGGATGTTCGAACACTTTGCGCACCGCATCGGTTTTTAAGGTTCCCACCGTACCACCCAGATCGATGGCATAGTTGCGCAAAGGTTTCAGAATTCGCCACGAAGGCATCATCTCGACACCGGGGGTCAGTTTCGATTTGTGGTACAACTGTCTGCTTCCGGTGCTATCGAGATGAAAGGCGGTGTTGTGGGCAAAATAGTGCCCTTCGAAGGTGCGAAACTTGCGTGCTGCAGGGTCATCTTCCATGCCAGGAGGGACAAAGCTGAAGGTGCTGGCGCCAATGACGATCGATGTTTCGGGATGTTGACCGATAAAGGCCTGCAACTGACTCAGGCTTGGCGACTGCCCGAGCTGTTCTTCCCAAATCTCATCTTGTATGGCCGATTCCGGCGAAACTATATAATCTGGTTTGCCATTCATGGCCCGAAGGGCCAGACCAAGGTTTCGACCGATCACTTCGGCGGGAGGCACATTGTATTGCTCCGTATAAGGATCGAGATTTGGTTGCACAACTACCACATCCACAGGATCTTCCTTTTCTTTATAGCTGCTATAGATTGCCTGCGAGAGGACGATGGGTACGAGTACCAGAAGCAGGGCCGGACTCATTCGGCGCGAAAAACTGACAAACGACCATCCTTGTGCGGGTTTATTGCGCAAGGCATTAAATATCAATATGTTCACAAGCAAAATCCAGGCCGAACCACCGGCAACACCAGTATATTCGTACCACTGCACCCAACGGGTATTTGCCCCGAAAACATTGCCCAGATTAAGCCATGGCCAACTGAGGTCCCAGTGCAGATGATACCATTCCCAGGCCAGCCAAACAAAAACAAGGATAAGATTACCTTTTCTGTTTTCGTACAGCCTTGTTTTGCTGAAATGGAAAAGTTTGAAAACCACGGCCATAAACAGGCTGTTTAACCCTATGGCAGCGATCGACCCGATATTGGTTGAATTCCATATCCACCAGGTAGTCAGGCTGTTCCAAATCAAAAAGCTGAGCCAGGCCAGCCTGAACATGCCTTTTTGCTTGTTTTCGCCAAGGAATTGCTGAACAAATAGAAGCGGAATCCAGGCTACAAAAATGAGCAGGCTGAGCCCCCGGGCAGGCCATGCTGCACTCATTAACAGTCCGCTGAGAACGGCCAGGGCAATCAGGTGAATTTTCTTCATAGTGTGCTTGCTGTTGGGCAGCCGCAAAATTAACCAAATGAAATCCTTGTGCGGGAATGCCGGCCTCAAGTTTAGCCGGGTTTAAACTTTTAATAAAGGAAGTTGTCGTAAGGATAGCGTATGGCGTGCATATCGCGGATTTCCTTGTACAACAATTCGCGCAGTGCAGCATAGTTTTCGCGGTGAAGGGCCGAAATGAACAGAACGGGCTGATTTGTTTTTTCTTCCCAATATTTTTTGAGGTATTCCAAACTTGGACGCTCAGTCAGCGTGAGGTCAAACTCGTCTTCGGCAAGCTGAGGATGTTCGTAGGCATCGATC
>DAIOUP010000094.1:0-6911 GCA_036759465.1 Bacteroidales bacterium | reverse complement strand
CCGGTCGCCAACCAAAATCTTCATAGCATCAGGGATATCGATTACCTTATTATTTCGCATCCCAGCCTGCTCGAAGAAGCCAACCGTCTCGCTGAGTTTCACCGTCAGAAAAGCGGATTTACGGTTCACGTGACCACCCCTAATATGATTTACAACGAGTTTTCTTCTGGCGCCCAGGACGTTAGTGCCATACGCGATCTTGCCCGAATGCTGTACACGTCGAGCAGCCCCGGAAAAGAACTTCGTTATCTGTTATTATTCGGCGACGGATCGTTCGATTACAAAGACAAGCTCACCAATAACAACAACTTGGTACCTACGTATCAGACAATAGCGTCATTAAATCTGGTAAATTCCATAGCTACTGACGATTACTTCGGATACCTGGATACTGGTGAGGGAGCTGGCAGCATCAACTTTTTGGATATCGGCATCGGGAGGTTTCCGGTAACAACGCTGCAGCAGGCGAAACAAATGGTCGATAAGGTGATACGGTATGTTGAAAAGAATCCGGAAACTTTCGCCGAGTGGCGCAACGAACTGGTATTTGTTGCCGACGACGGCGATTCGAACTGGCACATGAAAGATGCGGAAGAACTTGCTACTCTGGTCGAAAATCGTAATCCCGCTTTCAACATCAACAAGATTTATCTCGACGCTTATCTACAGATTGCCACACCCGGCGGACAAAAAGCCCCGGCGGTGAATGAAGCAATAAACCGGCGTATGGAACGCGGAGTTCTGCTTGTAAATTACAGCGGTCACGGTGGAGAGGTAGGCTGGGCCGAGGAGCGCATACTGGAGATCTCAGACATCCAAAGCTGGCGCAATCGCAACAGGATGCCGGTGTTCATAACAGCTACCTGCGAATTCTCGCGCTATGACGATCCAACGCGCCTCTCGGCAGGCGAGATGGTTTTCCTTAACCCCGACGGAGGAGCAATTGCCATGTTTACCACTGCAAGGGCCACCTATGCAAGCACCAACCTGCGCCTGAATAAGGCCATCTACAACGACAATATTTTTGTGCCTTATAACGGCGAGCGGGCAAGGTTTGGCGATATCATGCGACGTTCCAAGGTGGCAGGCGATGTTAACGATCGCAAGTTTGTTCTTCTTGGCGACCCGGCCCTGCAACTTACCTATCCCGAAAACAGGGTTGTTACAACCCATATCAATAACAAACCGCTGGGTAACATCAATCAGTCCGACACCCTCAAGGCATTATCACAGGTGATGATCAGAGGCCAGGTGACCACGCGAAGCGGACAATTGATGAGCAATTTTAACGGACAGGTTTACACCACCATATACGACAAAGCATCGATTATCACGACTGCTGGCGACCAAAATGGCTTCCCGCAAAACTTCAGCACGCGCAACAGTATCATTTACAAGGGAACGGCCAGCGTAGTGAATGGAATATTCGAATTTAGCTTCATCGTGCCCAAGGACATTTCCTACCGCTACGGCAGCGGTCGCATAAGTTATTATGCTACGGGCAATTTGGGCGATGCGCATGGAAGCAATGAGAACTTTTTGGTTGGCGGTTTCTCCAATAATAATCTGGCCGATAACAAAGGCCCTGAAATCAGGCTTTTTATGGGTGATTCCACTTTTCGTATCGGCGGATTTACGAGCGAAAGTCCAAGACTTATCGTGCTTTTGCGCGACGAAAGCGGCATCAATACCACGGGTGCGGGCATTGGCCACGACATTGTTGCATGGATCAGCGGTGCTACGGAACGCATGGCCATTCTCAACGATTATTATACTGCCGCACTCGACAAAAGCAACGAAGGCAGTATCAGCTTTCCCATCATCGGGCTAAATCCCGGCCGACACACCCTGACCCTCAGGGCATGGGACGTATTTAACAATTCGAATACGGCAAGCATTGATTTTGAAGTGATTGCCAAGAGTACAATTATAGTGGAAGAACTGCACAACTATCCTAACCCATTCCGCGATCGCACCTGCTTTGTTTTCAATCACAACCAGAACGGCGAGCGGCTTGATGTAGCCGTCGATATCTTTGATATGAACGGCAGACGTGTGAAAAGCATTCAACAGGAAACCATAAGCAGCAGCTTCAGGAGTCAGCCTGTTTGCTGGGATGGCCGTTCGGAAAATGGTACCCCTGTTCCCAAAGGGTTGTATCTTTACAGGCTGATCATCACCGACAGCAAGGGCAACCAAGCAGTTGCCTCAGAGCGAATGGTGCGTTTTTAAGGTTCTGAAATGCGAAAGAGTGCTGTATTTCTGATTTTTTTTCTGCAGCTTATGCTGATGTGGCCTGTTGTGCTTTTTGCCCAGCAGGGGAGGACAGATACGCTCGTTTTGCATTTCGACCGTAACGTGCAATTATGGCCTTATGAGGTTTATTTTGATGCGCAGATTCACGGACTTTTAATTGCATACCTTCCTTTGGATGTGCCCCATGGAATGCAAGTTGTTGGAAATGAATTGATTGTTGATGAGGTTGCATCTCTGGATGAGGTATATGGAGATTATGTTCCAGAAGATGACTTCCGTGTTGAGGTACAATCATTCGACCAAAGACGAGAAGTGCTGAATCGTTTGCTTGTCCTCCCTTTCAGATTAAAAAACGGCAAGCCGGAGCAACTGATTAGTGGCAGGCTTGTGATATTTTACAATTTTCTCACTGAGAATTATGCAGGCACATCATCGGTTTACACGAGCAATTCGGTGCTTGCTACAGGTCGTTGGTTGAAAATTGCAGTGGTGAATAGCGGTGTTTACCGAATCTCGCCCGAGCAGCTTGCCGCCGCAGGATGGAATCCTACGCAGATCGACCCGCGCAGGCTGGCCCTGTTTGGCAATGGCGGCATGATGCTTCCCGAGCGCAACAATAGCTTCCGATACGACGATCTGGTCGAAAACCCAGTAGTGGTGACTGGTGAGTCGGACGGCAGTTTCGATGCAGTCGATGCGCTTTATTTTTATGGTCAGGCTACAACGGCATGGTCTTACAACCAAATGAGCATCCGATACGACCACCGGATCAACTTCTACTCCGACACCACTTATTATTTCCTCACCGAACTCGGACGACCAGGGCTGCGCATGGCAACAAAACAGCAGACATCAGCCGATCCTAACACTGTTGCCGACATATTTCTGGATTATGCCCTCCACGAAAATGACCTGGAGAATCTAATCCATTCGGGTCGTGAATGGTATGGCGAATATTTTACGCGTCAGAAAGATCGCCTTGACATCGGTTTTTACTTCCCGAACAGGGTTGTGCAAAGGCCGGTGATGGTTAATACCCAGTTTGCTGTCAGGTCGCTCACCGAAACCACTGCATTTTCGATCGAGCTCAACGGGCAGACAGCTCTCGCACAGCAGTCGTTTTTACCGATATCGTCAGGCGCTGCGGCCTATGCCCGCGAGCAGGCCTACAGCCTCAGTCTCGCCTCGGTTCAGAATGATAGCCTCAGGTTCTCGGTGCGCTATCATGCAGCAGAGGATAATTCGCGAGGTTGGATCAATTTTTTAAGGGTAAATGCATGGCGGCAACTGAAATATGTGCCGGGCAGACAGATGCCTTTTCGCAACCCCGAAGCCGTTGGCTTTAATGTTGTTGCGCAATACCGTATCAGTGAGGCTGCATCGGGATTATGGCTTTGGGACCTGACAAATCCGCTTAGACCGGTAGCACAACAGCATGATAGCCAGGATAATATGATTCGTTTTAATGTGCTTGGCGATTCAATAAGGGAGTACCTGCTTTTCAATCCTGCGGATGCTTTCAGCCCGCCAGCAATTGTGGCGATTCCAAACCAAAACCTGCACGCCATTCAGGCAACTGATATGATTATCGTGGCCCCGCCGCAGTTCATGCCGCAGGCCGAAAGCATGTCCGCCCTTCACCTGCAGCACGACGGGCTGGAAAGTGTTGTGGTGAATATCAACGAAGTTTACAATGAGTTTGGTTCGGGTAAGCCCGATGTTACTGCCCTAAGGGATTTTATACGGATGGTTTACACGCGCAGCGGCGATCGCTTGCGCTATGTTTTGCTTTTTGGCGATGCCTCCTACGATTATAAAAACCGTATTCCGCACAACACCAATATTATCCCGACTTACCAGAGTACACAAAGCATTATTGAAACGCAAAGTTTTGTGAGCGATGATTATTTTGGTTTGATGGGAAGCACGGAAGGCCTGGATATGCAGGGCGTACTCGACCTGGGCATCGGACGATTTCCGGTTAGCACACCTGAGCAAGCCAGCCTCATGGTTGCAAAAAATGTGCACTATCTTTCTCGGCTTGAGTCGCAACGTGGAGCATGGCAAAACGGTATAACCTTTATGGCTGACGACAGCGATGGAAACCTTCACCTGAGTCAGGCCGAAACACTTGCCGCAGATGTGGATGCGGCATATAAGAATTTCAACATCAGGAAGATATATCTTGATGCCTACCGCAGAATCGCTGTACCAGGAGGCTTTCGCTATCCCGATGCTTCAGCGGCCCTACTAAAAACCATCAACGAAGGCTCGCTTATTGTCAATTATACAGGGCATGGTGGGGTGAGCGGCCTGACCGACGAGAAAGTGTTTTCTATAACTGAAATAGAGGGACTTGGCAATCGCGACAGATTAGCATTTTTTATAACAGCCACTTGCGAATTCAGCCGTTTCGACAATCCTTCCCTTGTTTCGGCCGGAGAGCGTTTGCTGCTCAACGCCAAAGGAGGCGCCATCGCACTGATGACCACAACCCGACTTGCCTTCGCGCATTCCAACTTCAGCGTGAACCGAAGGCTTTATGCCTCGCTGATGACCGAAGGAAAGGGCGACATCAACAGGCTGGGCGATATTATCAGACTAAGCAAGAACCCCACCAACTCCTATATTTATAATTTCGTTCTGCTTGGTAATCCAGCCCTGCGTCTCAACTACCCCGAATATAGTGTAGAAATACTATCGGTCAACGGCCAGATTTCCGATACGCTGCACGCCATGTCGGAAGTATTATTTGAGGGTAGGGTAACACTGCCTTCGGGTCAGCTGGCCGGAGACTTCAATGGCGTGGTGCAGGTGCTGATGTTCGACAAAAAAACCACTTATCGCACTTTGGGCAACGATGCCATGAGCGTTCCGACAAATTTCAGCCTTCACGACAAACTCCTTTTCAAAGGTAAGGCAACCGTAAAAAACGGCAGGTTCAGCATCAGGTTCTCCTTGCCTCGAAGCATATCCTACAATTATGGTAAACCGAGAATTTCGCTGTTCGCATCCGAGAGCAGCTCCGGAATAACCGCTGGCGGATATTTTGATAGTTTGGTGCTTGGAGGTACTGATCCCACCATAAACCCTGATGCAACAGGTCCTGATATACTGCTAACTGCTGCCGATCCCAATTTCAGGGATGGAGGCGTGCTGCCTTCCCAAGTTACTTTTTTTGCGCACATAACCGACCCTCAGGGCATACATTACCTTGGCACCGAAATCGGTCGCGATATTGTTGCCACGCACCTCCTTCCCGATGGTGCAGTGCAGAAATATGTGCTTAACAGTCTCTTTGAGCCCGAAACCGACAATTTTGCCTCCGGAAGTCTTCGTTTTCAGCTCAATGGCCTGGCGCAGGGAAGCCACAGGCTAACACTAAGGGCATGGGACTTGCACAACAACAGCGCTGAGAAAACCATAAATTTCGTGGTTAACCCGCCAGAAAATCTGATGATCAGCAATGTTCAGATCAAGCCCAATCCGGTGACCGACCAGGCCATTTTTACTTTTGAGTTTAACAAACCCGGTAAAAATTTGTTAACAAGCCTGGAAGTTTTCGACTTACTTGGTAATCGGGTCTCTTTGCAACAGCACGAAATGAAGCCATTGGGGAGCTTGTCGCA
Source organism: Bacteroidales bacterium (assembly GCA_036759465.1). GTDB lineage: Bacteria > Bacteroidota > Bacteroidia > Bacteroidales > F082 > JALNZU01. The sequence goes on along the minus strand of DAIOUP010000094.1, from coordinate 1,026 downwards.
ACCCTTGATCTGGAAGGCAAGTGAAGCCGGCAGCGGTAGATTGCCCTCAGGTGTTTATCTTTGGCGCCTGATTGTGCAGCCCGACAAAGGACTGCCGCAAACCGTTACAGGCAGGATGATACTGAAAAGTCCCTGAAAATGGTAACGCAATAAAGGACAACCTTAATCGTTAACACACAGTTCATGACGCAATACATTTATATGAAAATGAAACACCTGGCCCTCGTGGCACTTTCTGTTTTATTGTTTTTCAATGCCAACTCTCAGACTTATCAAGAGCTTTCGGGGCGCAACTCCCTCAACGTGATAACTACCGCCGTGCCTTTTCTGATGATTGCACCCGATGCACGTGCAGGGGCCATGGGCGATGTTGGTGTTTCAACCTCCCCGGATGTTTTCTCAATGCACTGGAATCCTGCCAAATACGCCAAAATACAGAGCGATATGATGGTTGGCCTTTCCTACAGCCCCTGGTTGCGCAATCTGGTGCCCGACATGAACCTTGCTTACCTTGGTTTTTCCAAAAGGCTCGATGCCAACGCGGCCATTGGATCGACGCTCAGGTTTTTTACCCTCGGCGACATCCAGTTTACAGACGAAAACGGCGACGATCGAGGGACATACCGCCCCAGCGAGTGGGCGTTTGATGCCACCTATGCCCGTAAACTTACCGATCATCTTTCGGGAGCCGTTGCCGGTCGTTTCATCTATTCAAACCTCACTCAGGGTCAGTTTGTCGGCACCACCGAAACTTCGGCAGGCATTTCTGTTGCAGCCGACGTGGCCGTGTACTGGGAAAAGGAAGTGCAGTGGTTTAAAGATATCGATGCCACTTTTGCCTGGGGCGTAAACATCAGCAATATTGGCAATAAGCTGGGTTACAGCGAAACCAGCATTAAAAAGGACTTTATTCCTACCAACCTCAGATTTGGTCCGACCCTCAAACTTGACATTGACGAGTACAACAAGATTGCATTTTCGGTCGACATCAACAAGCTGCTTGTGCCAACGCCACCTGTGCTCAAG
>DAIOUP010000093.1:0-6930 GCA_036759465.1 Bacteroidales bacterium | reverse complement strand
GTCATAAATCTGGGCTGTAGCTTGCTCATTTTCTTTCAATGCGAGGGAAATGAGGGTGTAATGTTTAAGGGGATTCGGTGCTGCCGTGATAAATGGCTTTGATGTATCAATTTGTCCGATACCTGTCATGGCATCTGGTCCACCCGAATAAACCACCACTTTGCCCTGTCGGCCACCTGCCACAAACTCCCACGAGCCATCGAAGGTAAGGTCAGGGATTGTGCCAATGGCATCCACAGCCTGAGGAAACGGACTGTTAAACAGTATGTTGCCGTTTGCTCCATTGAACACATACACCTGGTTATTTTGGTAAAGCAGTCCAGCGACAAGATCGTTGATGCCATCGCCGTTCACGTCGGGAATGCGGGCCACATTCCATGGCTTGTCGGGGCAGGCAAAAGTCCAGATCTGCTGCAGATTGGTTCCGTTGAGCAACATGGCCAGCGAGCCACTGTAGCCCAGCGCAAGGTCGGCTTTGCCATCGCCGTTCACATCCTCCATACGCGCAAGGCGGGTGATGATGTTGTTGCCCACGCTGGTTTGCGCTATAATATTGCCGTTGACGGCGTTGAATATGTAGATTACTCCATTGAATGTGCCTGCGGCGAGTTCAGGTTTGCCGTCGTTGTTCAGGTCGTCCATCTGAGCAATACCCCACACTGAAGTGCCTGCAGTGATGAAATCCCATACCAAAAAACCATTGGCACCATTAATTAGTGCGACACGCCCCTGGCTTTCTCCATTGTTGCTGCCTCCGGCAAACACATCGGGCTGTCCATCGCCTGTAACATCAGGAATACCCATTACCGAAATAACAGGGCCCGTGAATGCGTAGTTCCATATCATCTGACCGTTTTTACCGTTGAGGCAAAATACCCGCTTCGGCCCGGTGCCGTTCTGGTCGTTGCCGCTCGAGGCAAGCACATCTGGAAAGCCGTCGCCGTTGTAATCGTAGGTTGCATGCACTTGATACACCCAGCCGCCAAGGCCGTATTGATTTGTCTGGTATTTCCAAAGTATTTCGCCGTTTCGGCTGTTGATGGCTACCACCGAACGGTCGCCCCAGGCCGTGCCAACAACGAGGTCGGGTAGGCCGTCATTGTTGATGTCGCCACCCAGGGTAATGGCCTGTTGCTGGTACAGCGAACCTGCGTAAATGTTTCGTTCCCAGATAACCTGACCTGTGCCTGAGCCATTACCGTTGAAGCACCGGATATAGTTGTCTTCGCTTGCTACAACTATTTCCGGACGAGAATCACCGGTAATATCCGGAATCCAGTGAATGGCCTTGGGACTATTGTCGGTTGCTGGAGGTAGCGTAACATCCCAAACTGAGGAGCCAAGTGGAAGCGAGGTTTCTGTTGCTTGTCCACTTGCTGGGATGAGAAATGGATTTTGTGTGGGTGAGTTTGAAATGATGCTGATGGCGCCAGTATGTGATCCAGACAACTGTGGGTAATACCATAAATCGAAAAATGCGCTGCCCGAAGGGGCAAGGCTGAGTGGCAAATCGAATGACAGATTGACATAAAAGTTGGCATCGGTGGCTGCGATATTGCTGATCGTCAGCGTGGCCTGCCCTTGATTGGTGAGTGTAATACGCGAAAATTTGCTTGCATTTTTGCGAATATTGCCAAATTGTACGCCTGCCGGGTTGGCCACAATAAGCGGGGTGGGTGTAAAGGCATTGCCCGAAAAACTAAGTATCACATTGGGATTAATCGGGTCGTTGCTCGTCACAGCGCCAGTAGTACTCATGGGGCCTGTTTGGGTTGGTAACCAATTGGCTGTGGCGTTGAAGCTTTGTCCAGGCTCGAGCGTGAAAGTGCCCAATGGTAAACTGACCTGAGAAGCTTGCGGGGGTTGTTGGAAACTGAAACTGAGTGTGCCGCTTCCTGTATTGCTTACTGTTAATGTTTGATTGTGAGCTTGGTTTACTTGAACATTTCCAAACTCAACATTGTTAGGATTGACGCTGATCTGAGGCGTTCCAGCACCTCCTGGATCTACTTTGTACAGCGTGCTGCTGGCACTTAGCGGTCCAGCTACATACCAAATGTGGGTTCCTGTATGCACGATGCCTGAGGGGCGCGCTGTGATGGAGGGAAAGCTCCCAAGCACAAGCCCGGACAAATCAGTCTTGTAGATCATGTTAGCATTGTAGTCCACCACCCAGAGGTTATTACCATGTCGGGACAAATCCCAGGTTTGGGTCTGTGGTGGTGCAAATTGCTGCAAAACAGTGCCCTGTAGATTGACTTTATAAATCCACCCTGGATCAGGGTAATAGCTGGCCACCCAAAAATTTCCGTTATCCCAGGCAATGCCCGACATATATTGCTGTGGCAGGCTGAATTGACCGAGCACAGTGCCTGTCAAACTCACATTCAATGCATACGAATTGCCCGTGCTTCCTCTGTCGATAATCCACAAGGAACTCCCGTCGTATGTCATGCCATAAGAATTGCTTACGCTCGAAATGCTAAAGAGTTGCGTGGCCTGAGCGGTAGCAGGGTCGAAACGGTAAAAGTTGGAGCCTCCGCTGCCGTAAATTCCGTAATATAAATAAGTTCCGTCCCAGGCCAATCCCGAAGCTTTGCCGGGTATGGTGAAGGTTTGTTCTATGGTCCATGTCCCTTGTGCAGAGATTTGTATGCTAGTTAGCACAACAATCGGTATGAACCACATTTTCAAAATGCCTGAAAAGAGCATGGAACGAATGGTTTTCATGGTTTTGGTGCTTTTTAGGTGCCTCGACTTCAAATTTAATACAAGTAATATGCAATGCAGCATCTTCGGTATCTGAAATTCATTGTTAGTAAAAAGGCTTTAAATGAGTATTAGATTAAAAGTTTCTACCAGTGCAACCATAAGGACAATCAAATGTCCTTATAGAGATGTTTATTGATATACTTTCTTAAAACTTTTGGATGTTCAGCTTCATTTTGGATTCGGCAATCTGACAACCGCCTTGTCGTTGAGGGGGTTGGCCGTTAACAGACCGAGTAAGCTGCTTCGGTAACGGTTGATTTTTACAACGAAAAATTCTTGCGCCAGCTATTGCTGGGCCTCAGTAAATCATTCTTTATCGCTAATAAATCATGAACGAAGAAAATCAATCGATTCACGCATTCGATATCAATCTGATTTGCGAATACTTTTCAACCATAGAGCGCCAGGGACCTGGCGGCACCGAAGCTACCTTAAAGGCACTTAGTTGCATTGGAGATCTTGATCCAGATTCGGTGATTGTTGATTTGGGAAGTGGGACTGGTAGTCAGACTTTTGTGCTTGCCAGTCAATTGCCCGGAAAAATTACTGCTTTCGATCTTTTTCCGGATTTCATAGGAATACTTAACCGGAAGGCAGAGCAATATCAGCTTGACCACAGGGTTAAGGGAGTTGTCGGCAGCATGGACCATTTGCCATTTGCTTCCGGGTCAATCGACCTAATCTGGTGCGAAGGGGCTATCTACAATATCGGATATTCCCATGGCCTGAAAATCTGGCATCCTTACCTCAAGGCTGGCGGTTATGTTGCTGTAACCGAAGCTACCTGGTTTACGGATTCTCGTCCCGAAGAGGTAGAAAAATTCTGGTATGATGCCTACCCTGAAATAGATACCATTGCCAAAAAGCTAAAGCAGATGCAGGAAGCAGGTTATCAGCCTGTTGCTCATTTTGTGCTTCCGGAACAATGCTGGACCGATAATTACTACGTGCCCCAACGTGATGCTCAAAAGGTTTTTCTGGAAAAATATCCTGAAAACCCAACTGCATTGGCTTTGGTGAGTAACCTGCAGCGGGAGGCCAACCTTTATGATCGCTACAGCGCCTACTACGGTTACGTCTTCTACATTGGAAAGAAGATTTAACGGTTGCTGTTAGGTGCTCAGATAGATAATCTTTTCCGTCTAAGCTTTATAAATTATTGAATATCAATAAAAAAGCCGTCCATTCCGGACGGCTTTATTTAGTGAATCAAGCAGCTTATTTAGTTATGCAAGGTCGAAGCGGTCGAGGTTCATCACCTTGTTCCATGCGGCAACAAAGTCGCGAACGAACTTTTCTTTTGCATCGTCGCAGGCGTAGGTCTCGGCCAGGGCCCGCAGTTCCGAATTCGAACCAAAGATCAGGTCAACGCGGGTGGCACGCCAGCGTGCATTACCGGTGCTGCGGTCGCGACCGGTGAAGGTTTCTTTAGCCGAATCGGCAGGTGTCCAGTCGTAACGCATATCGAGCAGATTCACAAAGAAATCGTTGCTCAGCTGGCCGGGCTTATCGGTAAGGACGCCATAGTCCGATCCGTCCCAGTTGGCGTTGAGTGCACGCAGACCTCCCACGAGCACAGTCATTTCCGGAACGCTAAGTTTCAGAAGCTGCGCTTTGTCAACAATCAGGTGCTCCGCTGGGCAGGGGGCGGGTTGCTTCACGTAGTTGCGGAAACCATCAGCCAAGGGCTCAAGGTAACGGAACGAGTCGGTATCGGTGTGTTCGGCGTTGGCATCCACTCGTCCTGGGGTAAAAGGCACGTTAACCTTATAACCAGCTTCTCCGGCTGCTTTTTCCACCGCAGCACATCCGGCAAGAACAATCATGTCGGCCAGCGAAACGCGTTTTTCGCCACTTTGGGAAGCGTTGAATTCATTTTTAATGGTTTCGAGCACATTCAATACCTTTTTCAGCTGAACTGGATTGTTCACTTCCCAGCTTATCTGGGGCTCAAGGCGGATGCGGGCGCCATTGGCTCCACCCCTGTAGTCCGAACCACGGTAAGTGCTGGCCGAAGCCCAGGCAGTGCGCACAAGCGCTGAAACGCCCAAACCTGAGTTGAGTACTTTTCCCTTCAGGCTTTTGATGTCGGCTTCGTCAACCAAATCGAAGTCGCGTTCTGGCAGCGGGTCTTGCCATATGAGGTCTTCGGCCGGAACTTCAGGGCCAAGATAGCGGGCCTTTGGTCCCATATCGCGATGGATGAGCTTGAACCATGCTCGGGCAAAAGCGTCGGCAAAGGCATCAGGGTTTTCGTAAAATTTACGCGAAATCTTTTCATAAATTGGGTCAAAGCGCAGCGAGAGGTCGGTGGTGAGCATGGCAGGCTTGTGCTTCACCCCGCTCAAGTGAGCATCGGGGATGGTGGCTTCGGCATTTTTTGCAACCCATTGATAAGCACCAGCAGGGCTTTTTGTAAGCTCATACTCATATTCGAACAAGTGCTTAAAGAAGTCGTGACTCCACTGTGCCGGAGTTCTTGTCCAGGCAAGCTCCGGTCCTCCAGTAATTGTATCGGCGCCTTTTCCGCTACCATGTTTGCTCTGCCAACCCATTCCCATAGCTTCAATTTCTGCAGCTTCGGGTTCGGGACCAACCATGGCAGGGTTGCCAGCTCCATGCGACTTTCCAAAACTGTGACCCCCTGCAATCAGAGCTACGGTTTCTTCGTCGTTCATGCCCATTCGTCCAAATGTTTCTCTGATATCATGCGCAGCAAGCACAGGGTCAGGATTGCCGCCAGGACCTTCAGGATTTACATAGATGAGGCCCATCTGCACTGCGGCCAGCGGGTTTTCGAGATTACGCTTGCTATTGTAGCGTGTTTTGTCGCTCAACCATTCGGTTTCGGCACCCCAGTAGATGCTTTCATCCGGTTCCCAGGCATCCTCGCGTCCTGCACCGAAGCCGAAGGTTTTGAAGCCCATGTCTTCCAGAGCTACATTTCCGGCCAGAACAAGCAGGTCGGCCCAGGAAATCTGATTGCCGTATTTCTTTTTCACAGGCCAAAGCAGGCGACGCGCCTTGTCGAGGTTGGCATTGTCGGGCCAGCTGTTGAGGGGGGCAAAACGCTGAAATCCGCCATTGGCCCCGCCCCGGCCATCGCCCATACGGTAGGTGCCGGCTGCATGCCACGACATCCGAATGAAGAAAGGTCCGTAGTGATCAAAATCGGCCGGCCACCAGTCGTGCGATTGTTTCATGAGCTCGCGCAGGTCGCTTTTTAAAGCCTGGTAATCCAGGGTTGCAAAAGCTTTTGGATAACTGTAACCCTTATCCATCGGGTTCGAAAGTTCAGAATTCTGACGAAGCATATTCAGCTTCAGCCTGTTGGGCCACCAGTCGGCATTCGAGCGATGGCCATGTCCCATATGTCCGTTACCACCATGGCCGGTCACCGGGCATTTTCCGTTTCCATTTGAGTTTTCCATTGATCTGTTGTTATTGTTATGGCACAAATATAAGGAAAAATTATAAAAATAATGTTAATGAAAGATAAAATCTATTAAAATAACTTTTCCGATTTTCCTATGTATGCTCAAGATTTACGAAAAGACGCAAGAAGTCGATATCACTGTGTTGCCAAAAACTGCAAACTCATGCAGCTGACTAAATCTTTAGTTAAGGGCGGCTTGCATACGTTGCAAAAAGTGTTACGCTGAATACTGATTTACTAACCGAAACGATATACCCACATTTAAGCATTGTTCTCTTGTTTTTGAGAGCAATACATTATTAACTTTGGATCAAATTGGTTGGAAATTTTGAGCCAAAGGCCTTAACCAAATATGCCAGTGAGCTTGAAGATTATCAGCATTCGCAAATTTTCGGCATATCTCCCGAAGCTGTATCTTTTTATTTTTTTCATCGCTATTTCGTCAATTTCGACAAATGCAGGCAATGGCGATCGTTTAGGATTTCATGTTGGTTATGGCACACAGCGTTTTGGGCGTTTAAACCATTCCAGCAGCTACAGTTACGCGGTGCTTTTCTTTCAACTCAATTTCGGTCGGCGTATTGCTTCGGGAAAGCATTCCGGATTTTTTGTCGTTTTCGAACCTCAGTTCAATCGCACCCGTTTAACGGATAAAAAGCACACAGTCCCGACCCCGGCCTTCGAGTTTGGGCTTTCCTGTGGTTTTCAGTATAATATAAGCC
>DAIOUP010000092.1:2631-6990 GCA_036759465.1 Bacteroidales bacterium | reverse complement strand
GCCATATACAGCGGAGAGGCGGTCAGGAGTTATTCGGCCATGAACGTAAATGTAATTTCAAGCGGCTGGACAGGAGGCTTTGTTGCAGCGCTTATTGGACCACCATCCGTGTTTGCCGATAACTTTTTCGATAACGACATCTTTAGTCCGACAGTAAGTTTCGGTTCTACGCCCAAGACAACGCTGGAAATGACTATGCAGTACACTTTTACAAATGCTGGATGGGACTTTAGCTCACCTATATGGGGCATGAATCCTGATATCAACAACAGCTATCCTCATCTTAGCTGGCAGGATCGCTGGGCTGGAGAGCTAATCGATTTGCCAATTGGTACCATTGTTTACGATGATACATGGCAATGGAATGGCACGCCTCTCGAATGGATTTTTGTTGAAAAGCAAGTTCCTGTTATGTATGAAACTGTTTTGATGGCACGTCAGCACATTCATGTTATGCCATACCGCACCGATGTTCTCGACAATAATTATGAGCAGTCCAGCGTGAGGCAATACCTGAACACCGACTTCTACGGCAGCTTCTCCCATGCCTTTAAAAGCATTGGAGAACAAAGAAGTTTCAATTGGGCCAGCAGTTTTAGCAATACTATTGGGCAGCAAGGATATGTTGTGGATGTGGTATTCCTGCCTGCAGTTTCTGAATTGGGAGGACCAATACTAAGCCCAATTTTAACGCGCACTTTCTCATACTTCTCCGGCCCGGAGGGGCATATCAGGCGGGCATCGGCGCCTGGTTTCCGAAATATGACCCGTTCAGGTATATTTCAACAAAACCCTCCCGCGAATCAAAAGATTTTTTACATAGACATCCTCGGAGGTTTCTATAATGATATCATGAGTATTGTTACCGCTCCGTTTGCTGTTCGACCAGCAATGTTTGTGCAGCCCTACACGCATTTTGTCCGCCAGCCCGATGGCCGATACAAACTGCGCACGCATCGTGTCCTCTATACCTCGACAGACGGGACGATCAACGGCAGTGCAGATCAGCAAGTGGCACACGGCAGAAGCGGTGAGCAGGTAACGGCTGTTCCGAATGCGGGCTACAAATTTGTGTCGTGGAGCGATGGCAATACCAACCCGCAACGCACAGAAAACAATGTGACGGCCACGCTCAGCCTTCATGCCAACTTTGAGCCCTGTCAAAACCCGGATAATGGGGGTTTAATTGGCAATAATCAATTTCTATGTTTGGGCACTGAGCCTCAATTGTTAAGCAGCATTGTAGATCCTTCGGGTTATTTGGGTACCATCGAATACCAGTGGCAATATACTTACAGCGATCCGGAAGCGCCTGGCTTCGATCCTGCAGGTTGGGTGAATATACCCTCGACAAATACGAACACTTATCAACCAGTAGCTGTAGTGCAAACTACCTGGTATCGTCGCATTGCCGGGCTTACCTGCGATCCTGAAAAGTTTGCATCAAATGTGGTGAAGATTGAGGTTAGTCTGTATGAAATATCAGCCACAGCAGAAGCCATAGATTTTTCATATGCCTGCGGTGCCAACGAAACCTTGACTGTTTCGGAAAATGCGGGAAGCATCGTGTTCGATGTTCCGGGCCGCTACTTCAGTCTTAACGGCGGCGCTCCCCAGTTGTTTCCGGCTACGCTACTGCTAAGCGAGGTAAACCAGATCACCATTAATGCCGGTTTGGGCAACGATGTCATCAATGTCGGAAACTTTGCTAGCCAATTGCCCAATCTTACCATCAACGGCGGTCAGGGCAATGATGTTGTAAACTTCGTAGGCGACATCACGTTTATACCACATGCCAATCTGGATGTTGACCTGCAAAACGACCACACCAGTCCCGGTGAGGATATTGTAAACATTGCTGCCAATGCCAACCTGATTTTCCAGGGGAGTGGGTCACCTGTTATCAAACTTAGCAAGTGGATGACCATTGATACCGGTGGCAGTATCGAGGTTGTCGATGGTAACCTCATCATTGAGGTAAATCAGCAAACGCCAACTACCATAGGCAATTTTCATGGTTTGATTGTCCCTGGTTTACTTCGGACCACCGGACAGGGGGATATCATCGTGAAAAGTACTGCCGGAAAAGATGCGACGGGTTTTATGGTTGCTTTTTGGATGCATACCAACGGGCGCATTGAATCTATAGCTAATGAGGCAGGTAAAGGGAACATTTTCATTACTGCCACTGTCAAGGATGGTTATACAGGAGGTGCATCTGGCATACAAATCAGGAATAATTCAAGCATTTTCTCAGCTGGAGGAGATATTCGCATCGACGGACATGTGGGGAGTGGTTATGCTTCATCGGTGGGCTCAGTCGGGAGTAACGGAATGTCTATCTATGAGAACGGGGCAATTACAGCCACCGGACCTGCAGCGATTAACATTAACCTATCATCTGGTGATGCTTTACTTGGTTCAAGTTATGCATTTGACATGAGAGCTGTAGGCGCTAAAATTACCAGCGTTGACGGTGATATTACCATCAATGCCGGATCTGGCGGTGGTAAAGCAAATCCCAACTTTGTTTTAAGCAATGGTGTATTCATTACTTCAGGGGCTTTCATTGAAACCACTGGAACAGGCAACATCACGTTGACAGCGCAATCAGGACAGGTCATCACTGCTGGCTCAGGAAGCCAAAGCATGCGCCTCGACGCACCCTCATACGTGCGTTCATCAAATGGAAATATTCATATATCAGCTACAAACATTAATAACTTCAGCGGTACCACCTTCAATCATGGTAGCAGTATTCGGGGCAATGTAAGTAGCACTGGTACAGGCAATATTATTATTGAAGGTACCGCCGGCATACCAACCGCGGTTTTTGCCAATGGTTCTCAAGGTGTTCAGGTGCGCAACGGCGCGACAGTGAGCAGCGCAGGTGGTAATATAACCATACGGGGCACAGCCGAAAACACGCCCGGAAACGAAGCAATTACCATAGCAAGGGTAGGCAACGGAACAGTGAGTATAGGTGATCCATCCAAAAGCATCACCTTCGAAGGCAACACCGTGGATATCCATCCTTCCAATGGCACGGTGAATGCAGGCAGCGGGACGGTCGTTTTAAATGGCAGGACAGCAGGCCATTTGCTTGACCTTGGCGGAGCAGATGCTACGGGAATCCTTGGATTATCCGATGCCGAGCTTGACAGGGTTACGGCAGGAACGCTGGTCCTGGGAGGGTCATCGAGTGGCGATATCACTGTTAGTACCAACATCAGCCGCTCTGCCGCCACCAATATGCAGCTTATTAGCAATGAGGACATTTTTTTCACCGGAGGCGGTATCAATACCTCTGGCGGAACGCTTTTGCTAAATCCCGGAGATTCGCCTGCAGCGGTTTATCCTAACTTCGCCGGCACTGATGCCTCTGCATCAACCCTTTCGTTTGGCAGTGATCTTGGTATAATAATTAATGGCAATACACCTGGTGATGGCACAGGCTCTACCTATACGCAGTTAACGGTTCAGGGCAATATTGACCTCACGGGAGTCGACCTTGTGCTCAGCGGCACACACACTCCTGCTGCCAACGAGACCTTCGTGATTGTAAACAACACAGGAGACCAGCCGATTATAGGTACGTTCAATAGCTTATCTGAAGGAGGATTGATAGCTGATGTCCTCGGAAGTGGGCTGTCCGGTTTGATCAGTTATACGGGTGGCGATGGCAACGATGTGGTGCTTTCCCTTTGCTCGAATCCCACTAATGGAGGTGTAATTGCTGATAATCAGACTATATGCTATAACGCCGCACCTTCTATCTTCACCAGCTCCGGCTTGCCCACCGGCCATGCCGGCACACTGGAATACAAATGGCAATACACCACCTCAGATCCGGATGGTTCAGGCTTCAACCCATCCAGCTGGACCGACATAAACTCCAGCAATGCAGCTACTTATCAACCGGGTGCGCTAACGCAGACCACCTGGTACCGACGCCTGGCAAGGGTGGATTGCTCCTCCGACTGGAGCGGTGCCGCAGCATCCAACACAATAAAGGTGACGGTTCGTCCGCAGTTCACTCCCGGCGCTATAGCCACCACCGGCGAGACCATCTGCTACGGCGGCACTCCCGGATTGATCGGCAATGTTACCCCAGCCTCGGGCGGCGACCAGACCATCACCTACAGCTGGAGAAGCTCTGCTGACAACTATACGGCAGCCATCAGCGGAGCCACGGCCTCGACCTACACACCTCCGGCAGGCCTCACCACCACGACCACCTACCGCAGATACGCCAAAGACGGTGTTTGCAACACCACGCCTGAGCAGTCCACAGGCGAGTGGACGGTGACGGTTCGTCCGCAGTTCACTCCCGGCGCTATAGCCACCACCGGCGAGACC
>DAIOUP010000092.1:0-2531 GCA_036759465.1 Bacteroidales bacterium | reverse complement strand
CGGTGTTTGCAACACCACGCCTGAGCAGTCCACAGGCGAGTGGACGGTGACGGTTGAACCCACCCCAATAGCCGGAGTCTTTATCAGCAACCCTGTGGCTTTTACTACGGTATGCGAAGGCACGCTGGTATGGGCTACTCTTGATGGCAATACCGGAGGCAACGGAACAGATCAGACCGAGTACCGTGTCTTCACGCCCACGAGCTATTCTGTCTGGATGCCTTATGACGGCAGTCCATTGAGCACCATTGGACTGTTGGTAATAGAACTGCGTTCGCGCAGGCTCTCGGACTATTGCAGTCCCAGCCCGTGGATACATGGTGGCTGGACGGTAGAGCCCACGCCTGTTTCAGGTATTTTGCAACGTCAGCCCGATGTAGCGATGGTATGTGAAGGCAGCCCGGTGCAGGCGATGCTGACGGGATCAGACGGTGGCAACTGGACTGATCAGACGGAGTACCGCAGCCGCACGACGGGTGGCTGGAGCAGCTGGATGCCATACGCAGGCACAACCCTTAACACTACAGGACTCTTGGAAGTTGAGATACGTTCGCGCAGGTTAGCCGACTACTGCCAGCCTTCTGCCTATACCACGGTGAAGTGGGATGTAGAGACCACGCCCGTATCAGGAATACTCACGGCCAGTCCGGCTCAGGCGCTTGTATGTGAGGGCACGGAAGTATCGGCCCAGCTGCAGCCCGGAGCAGGCGGTAATGGAATGGATGTCACGGAATACCGCACAAAGCAAAACGACAGCTGGAGCAGCTGGATGCCATATGCCTCAGGTCAGTTCCTGAGCACGCTTGGCATACAGCGCATAGAGCTGCGCACGGTGCGCACGGCTTCGGTATGCAGCAATGCCATGGCCACTACAGTTTCATGGGATTTTGAGCAGCCCGCACAGGCAGGTAGCTTAATCAAGGTTCCGTTGCAGGCGATGGTATGCGAAGGCAGTGAGGTGAGTGCGCTGTTGCAGACGCCCGGCGCCGGTGGCAACGGGACAGACCAGGCGGTTTACCGCAGCCGCAGTGGTGCGGTATGGAGTGGATGGATGCCATACACTTTAGGTACGCCATTATCCACGAGCGGATTGGACGAGATTGAGATAGGCACGCGCAGGCTGGCGACGGCATGTCCCTCGTCGGACTATCAGACGGTGATCTGGCAGGTAGAGCCCACTCCGGTGGCCTTTGCCGGCACCAATGCCGTCAGCTGCAGTAATCAGGCCTATATCTTGCAGGCTCAGGCCTCCCATGCCACGGGATATCAGTGGAGCAGTAGCGGCGATGGCAGCTTCAGCAATGCGGCGCAGCTCAATCCGGAGTATATGCCCGGGCCGCAGGACAAGGCCAATGGCACGGTCACCCTCACTTTGACGGTCAACACCCAGGGATTATGCCAGGCCAGTTCGTCGATGACTTTGACGCTGATCCAGCCTGTAACTCCGGTGGTTACAGTAACGCCCAATGTACCGACAGTATGTTCCGGTACGCCCGTACAATACGCAGCCACCTATCAGTCCGCGGGCAGTAGTCCCGTTTTTGTGTGGAAGGTAAACGCACATGCAGTACCCGGCAGTGGACCCACCTTTGCTTACATACCCCAGCAGGGCGATGTGGTAAGTGTGGAGATGACCACTTCGCTGGGATGCGTAACGCAGACTACGGTACAGAGCAATAGTGCCACGGTAAACGTTGTGCCGATTGGTTTAAGTGTGAGCACCAATCCTGTGGCTGGCGGACAAGCCAGTTACACTGGTCAGCTGGTTCTTGGCGGAGCAGTGCAGTTGAGTGCCACGCCTGCCTTTGGTTATGTCTTTTTACACTGGACCGATCAGAGCGGTCAGGTGGTAGGTGTTACGCCGGAGTTACAGTACACGCTTCAAAGCTGTATTACGGCATTGACGGCCAATTTTGTACCTGGGGCAACGCTGAGCGGGTACATGAAGTTTTACAACCCGATAGAGTCTCCGGTTTCGGCCACAGGGGCGCACTTTATGGCGCAGCTGTTCAAGGACAATGCAGCGGTGAGTGTACCACAGCCCTTTAGTGCCGATGGTTATTACAGCTTCAGTTCAATAGCCCAGGGAGGAGGCTACACCTTACGCGTATGGGAGCAGCCTCCAGCCAATCAACTTTCATCAACATGGATGTGGAACAACTGGGCAGGCGTTAGCGGGCTTGACGGGCTTATTGTTAGCTTTATGGCCACGGAGCAACCCCTGAGTCAGGCTTTTCCGTGGATACAGCCAGCGCTCAATGCCCCTTATACCCCATTTGCCATGACGACTGCCGATGTGAACAACACCAGCACCATCACTGCCAATGATGCCTTGACCATACTCTACAGAGGCGTTCAGGGCAGTGCCTTTGGCACCTTCCCCGGCAACAGGCACAACTTCATTTTGTCGGCCAGCCGGCTTACCAATCCCTCGGTGATGAGGTATCCACAGGCGCCGGAGCTGATGTTTGAGCCTTATGGCACGTATCAGGCAGCTCAGCCGGCCAATCAGGTTTATTATGAAGTAGATC
>DAIOUP010000091.1:0-7042 GCA_036759465.1 Bacteroidales bacterium | reverse complement strand
CGTCTGGGCCATGTTCAATCATGTGTCCGACGACATGGCTAATTTTTGGAACTATGCCACAGCTAAGGAAAAGTCGCCTCGAATGCCATTATTTATTAAACCAAAGCGAAAGCTTAGCGTGCATGATCTGATTTCATTCAAGCGCGATTTTCTTCAGGGCACCGAACTCGATATGTCGCAGGATGCAGGGGCCGGTCCGTTTGGATTGCCCTATCGTTGGCGACCACTCACCTGGAAATATGAGGGCAAGGAGTATTTTCACGAAAGGGTGACGGTGACCCAGCAAACTGGTTTTTCGTATGTGGCGCAGATGCGTTCATGGCTGCCCGATCCGGTAGGCGGCATCATCTGGTTTGGCGTTGACGATGCAGGACAGTCGGTGCATGTGCCTTTTTATGCCGGAATCAATGAAGTTCCACTTCAATGGCGCGAAGGTTACGGCGATATTCTGACCTATGTGGACGATGCAGCATTCTGGGTGTTCAACAGGGTGGCTCACTTTGTTTACCTGTTCTACAGCAGGGCAATTCCCGATGTTAGAAAAGTGCAGGCGGATCTTGAGCAAAAGTTTCGCGACGTTGTTTCCGAAACCGATCTGCAGGCTGCGAAGTTATACGCCAATAACCCGCAAGGCGCGAGGGATTATTTGACAGGTGTTTCAGCAGGATTGGCAACGGAAACCATAAACCGTTGGACAAAGCTTGGAGGCTTTCTTCTAGTTAAATATTTAGACGGTAATGTGAAACAGGAAAAGGATGGTGAGTTTATTCGCAATCCCTGGGGTTATCCTGCCTCACCAAGACATCCAGGTTATCCAGATGCGTTTAAACGTGTCATTGTAAACGAAACGGGTGAAAAATTTCTATACCCCGCGCATTGAACTTGCGTCAAGAAAAAAGCAAAGCCGGCTCAGTGGGCCGGCTTTTTGCTTATCTGGAATTTGTGTTTGGGATTTCAGGGGTTTGGGATTTGATAAATCAAAGCGTTGATACGATAGCCTGGGAGGTTTTTGTACCAGTCGGGGTACTGCACGCCTCCGCTAATGGCCCATGGGGCGAATTTGAGGTGTGCGCCTACAATGTCCTGTTTTTCAATAGGATAGTCGAACGACTCGTAAATATTGATGGCCCAGGGAAGATTAGTGCTGGTAACATAGTACTTATTCTGTGAGGGATTACTGGTATCATCGAGCGTACCCATAAGCGAGAGATCGGCAAGGTCGGTTGGCGGATAGCCAGGCAGGTGAACTTCCACTGAACGTTCTTTATTGACGATGATAAAAGGATTGAAATTCCCGATATCGAGGTCGTTGATGGAAACAGCGCCGGGTTTAAACTGAATGGTCATTTCCATGGTAACAGGTTGCACATAATATGCTCCGGGTGTGGTGTTTACGCCAATGCCTACACCTGGATGTGGCATGTGTGCAAAGGCATTATCAAATAGGATAAAGGTGGCCTTGGTTTGCCCGGCTTCCGTACCGTTGGACGATAGGGTTATGATGTTGTCGGTGAGGTAGTCGCCGCTGACTGAAAGAATATCGTCGGGCGTAACATTGCCCATGAACTGAAAGCCAAAACCGTTTTCGAACGAGGCCCCAAAGGCCTTCACAGTGAAGGTGCCTTTTACACTTTGTACCTTATTTGCGTTATCTGAGCTTATTTCGAACTGGTAATCAATAACCATATCGTTAAAGTCGTAATCACCTTTTGCGGGCCAGAGGTCTTCGAATGCCAGTGTGCCCGGACCGGTGGCGGGGAAAAGGTTCGTTACGCCTCCGCCTTGCTCTCCAAGCGGGAGGTTAACAATTCCTGGATTAAGGCTCTGAACGCCGGCATTGTCGATGGCGTGAAACGAAATGCTTACAAGCGTCGTTCCTGTTGGGGCCGAGACCTGAATGGGTAATGTCGGATTTCCATTAGGCAAAGCGCCTACAAGGACACCTGATGGTGGGAAAGTGCCTGCGGTGTATGTTGTTCCGTCAATGATGATTGCACTGGCATTTACCGGAAAAGCATTTATTAGTATGTGTGTTACGGTTCCGTCAGGGTCGGAAGCAGAGAACAAAGAGGGATTTACCGCGAAGGGTACATTATCGCCGGGATGGGGTATCTCGGGAGCGGTTGATGAAGATGCTGAGGGGCGTTGTTCTACACCAAATTTAATGCCTGATATATTATACGCGCCAAGGCTGATTTCGGTGTAACCCTCCAGATTAAGCGGAGTCGCGCTGTTTCCTGCAGCAGTCCCGGTATAAACCCATTCGCTGCTTCCAAGTGTTTTGGCAGGAGGTGCGCTACCTGGCGTTCCCTGATTCACCGAAAGCTCAATTCGATAATTTCCGAATGGCAGGCCTTCCGTCGAGAAGCTCCCGTCGGGCTGAACAGCCAAGGATTTAACGACGATATTTGAGCTGTTTATAATATTCACATAAAGCGGTGCACCATTGATATTGTTAATGGGATTTCCGTCTATCAGGCTGTTTGTTAGTCCATTGGGATCGTGATAAACATTGCCGCTGATGCTCAGGATACGTACCAACCCTGTGAGGGCTATCATGTCGAGACCGCCTGCTGCACTGGAGCTGGTATTTAGCGGGAAATAAGTGGCATTGGCGAAATTAACAAAGTTCGCGGCAGTTCCATTTGCTGGAAAATCGGCTGCAGCTAGCGAATAACCATAAACAGTTTGGCCGTTGGCGATGCCGAAATCTGAGAATGTAAAGAAAACTCCGCCAATACCTTGTCCTGTCAGGGTAGTACTGGCGAGCAGATTGCCCGTACCGTTGTCGCGGCGCAAAACGACGGAATTCTGATTTGGGACAACATTTACCGTACCATAGTGTGTTGAGTTAACCCTTATCAGGTTGGAGTATTGCGAAGGCATTCCAGAGCCGTCGAGGCCGGTAATTACACTAACTACAAAAGCGTCGTGCTGACCTACGGCTCCGCGTTCCATTACTGCGAAACCCTGACTTGAGGCCACTGCCAGAGATATGCCTCCTGGTACAATCACATCGAGCCTTTCAATATTGTTGTTGTTGCCATTGCCGTCGCCGGTGTTGGCAAATAAGTTGTCCGAGCCACGCTGCAGATTGGTATTGCCTGTAAATGCCGAAGACATATTAGGCTCGTATGGCGCTTTCAGATCAATGTTGCTGCCTGTCAGATTGCCAAAATAAAACATCAGGTCGCGGGGGTTGCTTACCTGACTGTTGTTTACCCTACGAAAAAATACCTCGACCGGTATTGGTTCGTAGGCATACGCTTTTCCAGCGGCTTCGATGGCCAGCAGCGATAAAACATGATCGGTAAACGAACTGGAAGCGAACCTATAGTTATAGGTGTTCCCGGATAGTGGCGAAGAGGGAGCTCCCGTTGCTGTGTAATTAGTTGCAGAGGTGGAGCTTACCGTGTTCGTTTGGATGGCCGTAATCCCGTTTTGAGCCGTGAGCCCGGGTGCAAAGGCCATCACTAACGATGCAGCTAATACCAGCCAGGTGTTTATCATTTTTCGTGATTGTGTAATTATAGCGGTTTCTCAATTTGGTGTTATGTATTAAAACCAAAAGATAAAAATGAGAGTTGTTATACTATATCAAAAAATGTGCAGAAAGTTACAGTGTTATGAATATCAATGTTATTCTGAAAATATGATGTTTCGCTACATCACTTTTAATCCAATTCTGGGATTGATTTTTCTATTTTGAGCCAATACTCCATAAAGTAGTATATAAAGCAAAAAGGCCGGACAATTTGTCGGCCTTAGAACAAAGCTGAAAAAAGTCTATCTGCTGATTGTGATTTAATTAAGATTAACGGTCAGATTAGCGCCCGAAAGATTCAGCAGGATTTCTTTACCGGCAAAACTCACCTTTACGGATTTTTCGAAAGTGGGCAGTGTTAGCTTCATCACATAGCTTTGCTGAGCGGTGAGGAAGGCGCGCTGGTACGACACATTTTGGCTATTGGTCACCTGAACCAATCCGCTTTGCGAAGGATTGAAGGTAATTTGATAATCCTTGGTTGTTTTCCAGTTAAAATTAGCCGGTACCTGAAGCTGTTCCATCGATTCCGGTGTTTTTGGCTCAAAACGATCCTTCCTGCATGCGGTCATTGCCATCGTGGCGACAATCATTATTAGGAGTACTCTTTTCATGGTCTTGCGTGTTGATGTTATGATATGCGCAAAGTCTGTGCCAAACATGAAAATATACTTAAAATAATGATTATCAATGTATATTTAATTCTGTTGTCAGTGCATGTTGTCCCATAATAGGAAATTGCGATTGATATTGGAAAGCTATATTAATATTCAGAAAACAAAAAAAAATTAATTTCACAAGGTTTTTGACCAAGTCAGGGGAAAAGTATTTTAAGATGGAAAATTCTAAAGGAATGTATAAAGTCTTGATCATAGATGACGAGCACAAATGGGCGCGCAATGTAGGACAATGGTTGGAAAAGTCGTTCTCGGATCTGGAGGTGGTTGTCGCATTCACTGGAAAGGAAGGACTTGATGAAGCTGAAAAGACGGCTCCTGATGTTTTCATCGTCGATATTCTGCTGCCTGATATGAACGGGCTTCAGATTACGCGTATGTTGAGGAGCATACCTTCATTTACAAATACTCCGATTATACTTGTAACCATTATGCAATCGGATGAGCGTCTTCTGTTTGAGGCGCTAGAAGCTGGTGCAGACATGTACCTTCAAAAGCCATTTGAGCCTGCTGAATTGCATTTAGTGATCAGCCGATGTCTCGATTTTGTGAACGCTCACAAAATACTGTTAAACAAGCAGAATGAAGTTGATAATTTGCGGTGGTCGCTTCGGCAGATGTCGCGTGGTTCCTCGATCAGACCCAGGCACAAGCCCTTTTTTGAGCAACGTGCACTGCGAGCAATGCAATTGTTCGAGAGTGCGCCTGATGCCATTGCAATTACCTTAGCCGACGGATTTATTCTGGAAGTCAACAATATGCTTTGTGAATATTCCGGCTATTCAAGATACGAACTGGTTGGCAATCAATTTTTGATGCTTTTTGGCGATGATCAGTTGCAGAAACATCCTTTCGAGAGATTCAGGGTGCTGGCGGGAGAGGTTGTTGAGAATGAGCGGAAGTTACATCGAAAAAGTGGATTTGAATTCCCGGTTTGGATGAAATCGATGCTTTTGCCTGATGGAACGGTGGTTTCTTTTATGCGCGACATCACGCAGATAAGGCAAACCGAGCAGGAGTTGATGCGACAAAGGGCTTTCTCTCAGAATATTACCGATAAGATACCCAACATCGTTTACATTCACGATCTGGCCACAAAACGAAATACATATGTAAACCGTAGTGTTGCCCTTCAATTAGGCTATCCCCCTGAGGTGCTCACGGATGAGGATGATGATTTTCTAGAAAAGGTAATCCACCCCGATGACTATGGAAAGTTCGATAATTTCTATGCCTCGGCAAATCTGGAAGATCCCGATCTGATATTTCATTTCGAATACCGAATGAAGACTTTTACTGGTGAGTGGCGCTGGTTTAAAGGCTACGAGCGCGTTTGGGAACATCACAATGGCAAGATTAATATGCTGATCGGTTCGGTGCTCGACATTACATCAGAAAAAGAGAAGGAAGAAGCTATCAAACGCAGCGAGCGAAACTACAGGGAATTGATGGAGCTTTTCCGGACACTGGCCGACAATATGCCGGATATGCTTTGGGCCAAGGATGTTAATAAGCGATTCATCTTTGTCAACCAATCCATCTCTCAGAATCTTCTTCATGCCAAAGATATCGATGAGCCTATCGGAAAAACAGATCTCTATTTTGCTGACCGTATTAAGGCTGAGCAACCTGATAATCCCAATTATCACAATTTCGGCCGAATCTGTCAGGATTCGGATGAGGTAATTATCCAAACGAAACAGCCAGGCCAGTTTGATGAATTTGGAAATGTTAAGGGAAAGTTTCTCTATCTCGATGTTATCAAAGCCCCCATTTTCGACGAACAGGGCGAGTTGGTTGCTATTGTTGGTGCAGGCCGCGACATTACCACTCGCAAACGTCAGGAAAAGTACCTGTCCATTCAGCATGCGGTGGCAGAGGCACTTGTAACTTCTGATAGCCTGAAATCGTTGATAATGACCATTGAAAAAGAACTGAGCAGTGTTGTCGATACCTCAAATTTTTATGTGGCATTGATCAACGAGTCTGAAGGCAAGTTGTATACACCTTATTTTAAAGACGAAAAAGACGATATCAGCGAATGGAATATCGAAGGCTCGGCCACAGGACTTGTGATCAAAACTGGAAAACTTCATCATTTAAAAGGTCATGATATTGAGGAACTCATCAAAAGCGGAAAATTAATTTCAATTGGCTCAATATCGTCTGCCTGGCTTGGAGCTCCGCTTATTTGCAACGATGATGTTGTTGGAGCGATTGTGCTTCAAAGCTATCACGATGCCAATGCTTTCGATGAGCAGGATGTAGAGTTGCTCGGGTTTTTAGCCAACCAGTTGGGGGTTTACATCGAAAGGATGAAGGCTCTTGACCAAAACAGGCTTCTTAGTCTTGCTGTTGAGCAGAGCCCCGCTGGTGTAATGATTACAAATGCCTATGGAAGGGTGCTCTATACCAACAAAAGGTTTATTGAGATTTCGGGTTATGATATGTCAATATTATCGGCACTTACCCCTGAAGTCCTGATGCAAATGTTTGATGATGAATCGGTTGTTGACGAAATTTATCAACACTTCAAGGCAGGTACAGGCTGGAGCAGTCAGCTTCAGCTTATCCGTCCCAACAAGTCAAAAGTGTGGCTTAGCATTTCGTTGGCATCCCTTTTCAACGATGCCGGCAAGATTACGAACTGGTTAGTAATCATCGAGGATAACACAGAAAAGCATAAAATGGTCGATGATCTGATTGAAGCCCGTGACAAAGCGGAGGAAAGCGATAGGCTTAAATCGGCATTCCTTATGAATATTAGTCACGAAATCCGCACTCCACTCAACAGCATTATGGGTTTTGCCGATCTTTTGGC
>DAIOUP010000090.1:0-7061 GCA_036759465.1 Bacteroidales bacterium | reverse complement strand
GCCTGGGAGCTATCACCTCATCGGGCTTCAATCCCTTCATCTACTTCAGGTTCTGAGCCATGAAAGTCATGCGGAAAGCCATTGCCACATCGCTCATCGTCATCCTTTTTCTGCCTGCCATACAACAGTTTACTGGCTTTCCGAAAGTGAGCGGACTCAAAGGCTACTTCGAGCTACCACAAAAGCCGAAATTGACAGTCAAAGGAATTTTTCAAGGCACTTTTCAGGACAGCCTCAACAACTGGCTTGAGCATCACATCGGCTACCGTCCCGATCTGGTGAGGCTTTACAACCAGTTCAGGTACAGCCTCTTCGATACTGTAGCTGCACAATCGGTAGTGCGGGGCAATGATGGATTTTTGTACGAAATCAATTACATCAAAGCCCTTTTTGGTCAGGATTATGTTGGCGATGAACAGGTGGCAATACATGCCGCCCAGCTGTCGGACATTTCGCATTGGCTGAGCCTGCGCAACAAATACCTTATTGTTCTCCTGGCGCCGGGCAAGGCTTCTTTTTTTCCGGAATATGTTCCTGATCGTTATAGGGCTTCAGAAATTAATGAGCAAAATGATTTTGCCTATGCCAGTGCACTGACCGACAAAGGTGTGCCTGTCATCCATGGCAATCCCTGGTTCAGCGCCATGCGCGACACTTCGCGCCATGCCCTGTTTCCCAAATGCGGCATTCACTGGAGCTATTATGGATTGGGACTCGCCTTCGATAGCCTGATCAATACCATGGAATTGATTTCTGGCCGCAAGTGGCTCGATTTCAGTATGAAGCGAATTGAAGTAACCCACAAGCTACGCTCACCCGACCGCGACCTCTGGGAGGGGCTCAACATCATCATAAAGCCTGATGATTTCCCCATGCCTTACCCCGAATTCAACTTCCAGAAAACAGCAGTTGCCCCCAAAGTGATGGTAGTGGCCGACAGCTACTACTGGCAGTGGTTTGGCAGCGGTTATGCCACCGAGTCCTTTGGCGAGCATTCGTTTTGGTACTACAACGAACAGATCTATCCGGGCGATGGCAGCCCGCCTCTCGAACGCAAAAATGTTGACCTGTTGCTGCGGGTGCTCGACAATGACTTCGTGATTATCCTGCTCACCGATGCCAATATGTACCGCTTTGGCTTTGGCTTTGTCGAACAGCTCCACGAGGCCATTCAACAACATGAAAGCCTTACAGAAAGCGATCTTGAAGAACTGCAAAAAATCATCTCCGGCATTCGCTCGAGCACCGAATGGATGAATACGGTCAGGCAAAAGGCTATGGACCGCGGCATAAGCGAAGAAGAAATGCTGAGGCTGGATGCCTTCTGGGTGCTTCAGAACAACAAACAACAGCAAAAGCATGATTAGACTTAATCTAACGACTTCGATTCGAAAAGCTGATGCATCGTTCTACACCATGCTGGCTGTGATGGCGCTGCTGGCAACCATGCTTTTGTCGCATTTTCCGGCCGTCTTGTTGTCGTGGGATATTTTTGGCTATTATCTCTATCTGCCTTTCATTTTCATATACAATGATTTAGGCTTGAAGGACTTCACGATTGTCGAAGGCATCATTGCCAAATATCAGAACACTGCCGGCTTTTATCAGGCCATACCTATGCCCGACGGTCGTTGGGTGATGAAGTATCCCATGGGGATGGCTGTGCTCTACAGTCCATGGTTCTTTGTAGGTCATCTTTGGGCCTTTCTCTCTGGTTACGAGGCCGATGGCTTTTCGTTCCCATATCAGGCCAGCCTGCTCTACGGCAGTTTTGTTTACACCCTCGCCGGACTGGTGCTTTTCCGGAAGGCCATGCTCAGGTTTTTTAGTCCTTGCCTCACTTCCGTCCTGATGGTACTCATTCCGTTTGGCACCAACTTTATGATACACACCGTTTGGCATGGTCAGGGGCTGATGTCGCACAACTACCTCTTTTTTCTCTTTGCTGCAGTGCTTTGGCTGACCATCAAATGGCACGAGCTACCGAGCTTGAAAACAGCCCTTTTGCTTGGGCTTGTCATCGGCCTGGCTGCACTGAGTCGGCCCACGGAAATTTTAGTGGGCATCGTGCCGGTGCTTTGGGGTGTTTACAATGAAAAATCGCTGCGAGACAAGTGGTTTTTGTTGCTCAGAAATTGGAAGCAGGTGTTTGCCGCACTTATGGTCACCGTTGCGATAGGCAGTTTGCAACTTATTTATTTCAGGCTATTTACCGGAAAATTTCTCTACAACAGTTACGGGGGAAATGCAGGGGAGGGGATGGAATTCCTGCAGCCTTACATACTTGAAGTACTGTTCAGTTTTCGCAAAGGCTGGTTGCTCTATACGCCTCTGATGTCCTTAACCCTTTTAGGCTTTATCAGCCTTTGGAAGCGCAGGCCGGAAGTCTTTTTTTCCATTTTCGTCTTTTTCGCTTTCTCATTCTACGTAATTGCCAGCTGGTCGTGCTGGTGGTACGCCGACAGCTTTAGCCAAAGGGCGGTAATCCCTGGCTATGTGATGTTGGCCTTGCCGCTGGGTTATCTGTTGCAGGGGATCATGCAGCGCTCTTGGTTAGTCAAAGCCGCTTTACTTGTTTTGCTGGTATTGACTGTTGCATTTAACCAGTTTCAGAGCTGGCAATTTCTCAATGGCCATATCCACAGTGCGCGCATGACCAAAGAAGCCTATAAAGCAGTCTTTCTGAAAACTAAGCCGCCAGCAAATCTTGAACAGCTTTGGCTGGTCGATCGTACAAAAAGCCCGGAGGAACTGCTCGCCGGTGGACGAAAATATCGCAGCTGCACCCTGGCACACTACACCTTCGACGAATACCAAACCACCGACAGCATTGCACCTGGGGTTTCCGGGGGAGTGTTCGTGCTGAGCCCCGATCAGCCCTTTTCGCCCCTGTACGAGACAGACTGGAAGGGCCTCTCGCTTCACGAATTCGGCATCATAAGGGTGTCGGCTAAGGTGTGGTCGGAGGTTTCCCCGACTGAAAATCCCTTTTATTTGACCGCCACCTTCATGCACAATGGCTATGCTTATGCCTACAAGAGTCAGCTGCCTGATCCTGAAAAGTTTAAACCTGGTGAGTGGAACGAGGTTGAGCTATATTACCTCACGCCCGAAGTGCGCAAGGTGCACGATCCTTTCAGGGTAACCATCTGGTTGCCGGGCAACAAACCCGTGCTGGTGGACGAGATGGAAGTGGAACTGTTTGTTCCTCAGGGCTGGAACTGAGTCGCGAGCAAATAGCTCCTGATGCCTAAAGTTTTACCGGTTTGGTAAAGTGCTTCTTGTCGAAGAGGTTGTATTTCAACACACACCAGATGGCACGGAAACCATCGCGCCAGTTGATTTTTTTACCCTCAGCATAGGTGCGGCCATAATAGGAAATACCCACCTCATAGATGCGGATGCCGGGGATGCGGGCAATTTTGGCCGTTACCTCAGGCTCGAAACCGAAGCGATTTTCTTTGAGATAAATCGACTGGAGAATGTCGCGCCGGAAGAGCTTGTAGCCCGATTCCATATCGGTCAGGTTCAAGTTGGTGAACATATTCGACACAAAAGTCAGAAACTTGTTGCCTATGCTGTGCCAGAAAAAGAGGATGCGGTGCGGGTCGCCACCCATAAAACGCGAACCGTAAACCACATCGGCCATTCCGTCGAGCACAGGGGCCAGCAGTTTGGAATATTCGCGCGGATCGTATTCATAGTCAGCATCCTGCACCAATACATAATCGCCTTTGGCTTCCTTTATACCTTGACGAATTACAAAGCCCTTGCCACGGTTGGGTTTCGAACTCAGCAGCTTAAGCTGTTGATCAGGATGACGGGCAATGTACTCCTCAACTTTCTGGGTAGTACTATCCTTCGAAGCATCGTCAACAACGATGATTTCTCCGCTTATATTATTGGTTTCAAGGCTTTTATATACCCGTCCTATCACATCGACTATCGTGCGTTCTTCGTTGTAGGCCGGAATGACGACGCTGAGTAAACAATGCTCCATAGATTTCTCTCTCCGCAAAAAGCTGCAAAATTACGCCATATCAGGCTTAACGACAAACCTGCCGGCAAATTGCGTCAGCTTGTGCTTGTTGAGAAGTTAAATCATTACTGTCATTAAGGGCTGAAATTCCCGATAAAACTGGCCTTACCGTAGGGGGAAAACTCTGATCAACCATAATGGCTGAGTGATCAATTGATAAAAGGGAATAGCAAAGTCTTTGGTATTGGCCTTTTTGTGCAGTCAATGCGCCCCTGAAATGACATTTTTAAACGCTTTATAGAAGGTATAGCTTTCGGCGTAAACCTGATCAACTTGAAAATTTCAAAATGATTCAGGTTTGTTATTTAATAGTTCTTCCCTTAGCTCAGCAAGTGTTTTATTCTGACTATTTTTCCATGAGGTCCAACCATTTACAGTTCTTCTGTCGCTGCCTGCCTCCTGAATACATGCAAGGGCTGCATATGAGGGACTGCTGAAAGGCCGCCCTGATATTTCCAGCGATCCATCTTCAGCAACTTTCGCCTCATACCTTTTTTGATGTCCATTGCGTGGTTTGTATGTCATATTAAGAATCTCACCTACTGATATTAATCCCACAATCAATAGATCAGCGATTTCAACATCGTATTTTGCTATGTCGCTGTTGGGCGGTTTGGGATTGCTCTCTTCTTCAGTGTCAAGCTCCGGTCTGAACTCCTCGGGAAATTCGAAGACAATGTTTTTGGGGTTGTTAAATTCAACAAATTTGCTGACAACCCATAGTTTGACCTTGTATTTCAATGTTCTAGCCCAATCCCTCAGGTCGTTCGTAATCCCGTCGATTGGAACACCAATGATTGGCTCAGTTTCCAGTATATCCCCAACTACTTGTCTGACGTTGATGGCAGCAATGTTGAGATCATCAAATTTTTCCCTTGTGTAATGGTCGAGCTGATATTGTTCAACTGCAAGGTCAGTCAGCGTCCTCTTCGTTATTGCCTGTTGAGCTGCCAGTATCTGTTTGGTAACTTGCGGGGCAATATGATTCCAAACACTGTGGTGTATTAACTCCGCTTCGACCAGATACCATTTTTTCTGGCCAATGTCAATTGCAAAGCCATCCGGAATTGTCCCTATCCCATCAGCCGTTTTGATTTTTGCTTTAGGTAGATAAAACGAAGTTGGACCAAACAGATATTCATAATTATCCATGATCACCTTTTCCAGTTCAGACTCGCTTTCGAAAGGCGATTTGATAAATTTTCTGTCATTAAAGATGATCATTGTGACTCTATCATTAATGTTCAATATGGCTTATTCAAAATAGCCGTTGTTCAGATGACAGATAATCAGGCGAATAAGACGAAAGTTCTTCAATTCACCGACCCGGTAACTCTCATATCGAAAGAATGGTAAAGCCTTGATTTGGTCTTACCTTTTCGCATACTGCTCTTCGTAGTATTTGAGGTAGTGCCCCGAAGTCACTTCATCGAGCCAGGCCTGATTACTCAGATACCACTCAATGGTAAGACGAATGCCTTCCTCAAATTGCAGCGAAGGTACCCAACCCAGCTCGCGCTGCAGCTTGCTGGCGTCAATGGCATAGCGCAAATCGTGTCCTGCCCGGTCTTTCACATAGGTGATCAGCTGCTCGGAGGTGCCAGGTGCACGTACGAGTTTTTCATCCATAATGCGGCAAATCACCTTAATCAGGTCGATGTTTTTCCACTCGTTGTGGCCGCCGATGTTGTAAGTTTCGCCGTCTTTGCCCTTGTGGAAAATCAGGTCGATGGCGCGGGCGTGGTCAACCACATAAAGCCAGTCGCGTACGTTTTCGCCTTTGCCATAAACAGGAAGGGGCTTGTTGTGACGTATATTGTTGATAAAGAGCGGGATGAGCTTTTCAGGAAACTGATTTGGGCCGTAATTATTCGAACAGTTCGAGAGCACTACGGGCAATCCGTAAGTGTCGTGATAGGCCCTCACAAAGTGGTCGCTGCTGGCCTTTGAGGCTGAATAGGGGCTGTGCGGATCGTAAGGCGTTTCCTCGGTGAAGTAGCCGGTTTCGCCCAAACTACCATAAACCTCGTCGGTGCTCACATGATAAAACCTCTTGCCTTCGAAGTTGTCTTTCCAGTGGAATTTGGACGCATTAAGGAGGTTTACGGTGCCCACCACATTGGTCATCACAAACTCCAAAGGGTTGGCAATGGAGCGGTCCACATGCGATTCGGCTGCCAGATGGATTACTCCGTCGAACTGGTGCAGGGCAAAGAGTTTTTGCATGGCCTCGCCGTCCACGATGTCAGCTTTGATAAAATGGTAGTTAGGCAGGTTTTCGATGTCCGACAGGTTGGCCAGATTGCCGGCATAGGTCAACATATCGAGGTTATAGATTTGATAGTCAGGATATTTGGTCACAAACAACCTGACCACATGCGAACCGATAAATCCGGCGCCTCCGGTGATAAGTATCTTTTTCATGCCTGTAAAGGATTGATTTACTGATTAGTTTCTTTTGCTCTTGACCTGTAGGCCTGCTCCCATTTCCAGGCCGAGGCGGTCATCTCGTCGAGGCTGCGTTTTGCCTTCCATCCCAGCTCCTGATTCGACCAACTGGGGTCGGCCCACACTTTTTCTACGTCGCCGGCACGTCGCCCAACGATTTTGTAATTGAGTTTCACTCCCGAAACGCGTTCGAACGAATTGATCACCTCAAGCACACCATTACCGGTGCCCGTTCCAAGATTAAAAACTTCAAACGAGGTTTTCATCCTGCCTTCGATCATGCGCTTCACGGCCACCACATGAGCCTGAGCCAGGTCAACCACATGGATGTAATCGCGTATTGGTGTTCCGTCGGGGGTGTTGTAGTCGCTGCCAAAAACATTCAGATGAGGCCTTAATCCGATGGCGGTTTGGGTGATGTATGGAACAAGGTTGTTTGGCACGCCCAGCGGCAGTTCGCCAATGAGGGCCGAATCATGCGCCCCAATCGGATTGAAATAGCGCAAGGCAATGGCATTGAGCCTTTTATCGGCGTGCAGGGTATCCTGAATAATTTCCTCCGAAATCTGCTTGG